>JAIOHO010000785.1 GCA_019912905.1 Anaerolineae bacterium | reverse complement strand
CATCGGGCGATGGCACCATCTCCGCGCTCCAATTCTTCGGCTCATGCGTGCGGCCAAAAATCAGCTTGGGATCGGGGAAATAAGTCCAGCTATCGGTGCTCACCTGGGTGCAATTGAGCGCCAGGTCCACTACGATGATGTCGCGATAGTCCAGTTTGTAGGCCTCTGCGACTTTACTCGCGCCGCTCTCCTGTGGCAGCATGCGCAGCAGAAGTGAAAGCGGTATGGTCGAAACCACACGATCGCCGGTCACCTCATGCGTAGCGCCATCCAGTTCATAAGTCACGACGCCCGTATCAGGATTGACGGTTTTGACCGTCGCACGGGTGATCACCTGGCTGCCCATCGCCTCGACTTCTTCTTGAAGGCGGTCGGTAATCATGCCAAAACCCTGGCGAGGATAATAGAATTCTGTAATAGCAGTTGCCAGCGCAGGACCATGCTTCGGACGAAGCAGCCTGAGGACGGCTTGAGTCAGGCTGGGAATGCCGATACGCTGTGCAGCCCACTGCGCCGACAGCTCGTCTGTTGGAATACCCCAAACCTTACGGGTATAGGGGCCAAAATAGACATCAAACAACGCCCGACCAAACCGAGCCACAACCCAGTCTTCAAATGAGAGAATTGGCTTATTCCTCTGGGTAAACTGGGCCAGAATGTAACTCGCCACCATCCGAGCGGCTGTAATCGGCGGAAAGATGTTCAGCGCACTGGGGAACTCCAATGGGTAGCTGACATATTTCTGACCAAGCCTGATGTGGCTGATTCGGGGAACCCTGAGCAGGTCAGGACCAAGCAGTTCCTTGACCCAGTTCACTACATCTTCATTATTACTGTGAAACCGATGTCCGCCAATGTCAAAACGAAAATTATCGAACACAAGCGTTCTTGCAAGTCCACCCGCATCTGGGTTTTTCTCCAGAATAGTGACCTTCTGGCCGCGACGTGCCAGTTCGTACCCGGTCGCCAAGCCAGCGATGCCCCCTCCCAGCACGATCGTGTGTTCCTGTTGATCTGGCATACAGTACCCCTTCTATTTCTTTTTTTGGAGTCGAGCAGGTCAGTCCAGTTTGCGAGAGAACAGTCTCGAGTTTCCGAAATAATTTGAATATCTGTCGCAAACGCATGTCAGCCACACTTGAGTCTGGGAGCGAGTGATTGGAACCCACGGGGCGGTGTTGGCAATTGCTCGATCTCAGATTTACAATCTAAATTACGCAGTTCACATTAAAGGGACCTAACAGCACCCGCCCGATTTGGAGTATATTTCATGCCGATCTGTTAAATTGTCGCCGCCAAACTCTCCAAACAGCGCCCATTATCTCAGCCATGCTCAGAACATATCATAAGATCACAAACTGCGAGATTTCTCTGCAAGCATTCTGCAATGCAGCCGAATTTAGAATAAGCCAGTAGTTTGGCTACATCCTAATCTGGAGAGTGATTGAGGGATTGATTGGGTGAGAAAATTCACACCTTATCTTTGTTTGGAGCCGGATATCGCCCAACACCAGATCAAACCGATTGGCTGCCATCGCCACCGGAGCCATCCATTCGGCGTCCTCATGCTGACTATTTCAGATTTTATGACCCACAAACATATCGTCTCGTTAGTAGACTCGATTTCAGTCAATTATGGAAAACAGCCAGAAGGTGAGCATCCCGCTGGTGAGCATTTGCGTACCAACTTATAACGACGGCCATTTCTTGGCCTTGAGTCTGGACTCAATTGTTCATCAGACATATTCAAATATCGAAATTCTGGTCGGTGATGACGCATCGAATGATGACACCGCGGAGATTGTACGCTCGTTTGATGATCCGCGTATCCGATACTGGCGCAACGAAAAAAACCTGGGCCAGTTTCCAAATGTCAACAGCCTTATCCAACGCGCCCGTGGCTGCTATGTCGCCGTTTATCACTCCGACGATCAGTATGAACCTGACATCGTCAAGCAGGAAGTTACATTTTTGGAGGCGCATCCGCAAATCGGGGCGGTTTTTGCCCTGGATACCCGCATTGACGCCGAAGGACAAATTCTTGGAATCACGCAGCTCCCCGAAGAGGTTCAAGCAGATACATGTCTGACCCTGGGCGATCTGATCCCTCCCCTACTCCGCCACAAGAATCGCATTCTTCGTGGGCCTACATTTATGGGGCGTAGTGAGCTTTTTCAGAAAGTCGGCTGGTTCAGCGACGATTATGATATTGCCGGGGATTTCGAAATGTGGCTGCGCATCTTAACAGCCTACCCAATCGCGGTGCTGGGCGAGCATCTGATGCGCTACCGGCGCGGTGCAACCCAGGTTTCGACGGGTTACAACCGGCTCCGAACGTTTGAGGAGCACTATTTCACCATCATGGACCAATACCTGACGAACGAAGGAGCAGCGGACCAGATTAATCAGCATGACCTCGACGAATACGCTTTTCACCGCCTGGATGATCAAACCTTTCGTGCCGCCAACTGGATCATTCGCGGGGACATCGATCAGGCACAGATCCTGCTGGGTCAACCTTATCGCTGGCGTACGCTACTGCGGGGACGCCAGCGCCGTAAACTGCGAGTGTTGACGCTGCGCATGCTCATGAAGATTGGGCTGGCCCTGGGCGCAAACCGCCCGCTCACTCAACTCCTGATTCGTACAGAATACGGAGGTCGACTCTAACGTGGTTGCCATGTCAGACATCGGGGTCTTCATCGATCCCCAGTCACACCATTTTGAACACGACCGGCTGTTTGATGCCAGCGACAGCAGACTTAATCGCGACGACGCTCTGGCACCGTTCCTTTATATTCGCGACATGTTTGAGCAGCGTGGGATCAGCGTCCATACAGCTGATTATTTGCTGCGAGGTGAACACCTCTGCACCCAAAATATCTTCTTTTCATTAGGTCTTACAGACCACTATCGTCTTCTGGCGAAGCGTGATGATGTCATCCTGAGCGCATTTTTCGCCCTGGAGTGTCCGATTGTTGAACCATCGATTTACCGCGAGCTGAACACTGCCCAGCATTATTTCAACCGCATTTTTACGTGGAGTGACAGCCCGTCGCTGGAGCGATTTGTCGGCGGGCCTCTCCGCTGCGAAACGTATCACTGGCCCCAGGCTTACGAACAGATTCATGAAAATATCTGGTCTCAAACCGACCGGCAATTTCTGGTGATGATTAATTCAAACAAGCTTCCGAGGGTGTACTGGCAGGAATTGTATACCGAGCGGCTTAAAGCAGTCGATTTCTTTAGCCGGACTGGAGACATCGACCTGTATGGCATCGGCTGGGAAAAGCCCTCAAGTCGGGTCGGTAAAACCTGGGAACCCTGGACACTCCGGCGACTTCGCTATCAATGGGTCGAGCAGTGGCAGAAATTTCGACCCGATCCGCTATTGGTGGCGGCCCGCAGGGTTTATAAAGGGATGATCCCCTCCAAGGCGGAGACCTTAGGTCAGTACACCTTCGCCATATGCTTTGAGAATATGATCATCAACGGTTGGATTACCGAAAAAATATTCGATTGTTTTTTTGCTGGCACGGTACCGATTTATTGGGGTGCACCGAATATCCAGGAGATGATCCCGAAAGACTGTTTCATTGATATGCGTGACTTTAGCGGCTACGCCCAGCTTAGGGATTATTTAAAGGCACTCAGTTCTGACGCCATTCAGGAGTATCGAGAAAACGCCAGAGATTATCTGAGGTCGCCCCAGTTCCAGTTGTTTAGCAAAAAAACATTTGCCGAACATTTCCTGCGCGCAGTTGAGGAAGATGCTCAGGTTTCCTTAGCCTGAGAGAAGGTCGATTATGCTTAAGATTCTTGCCGGAATCGGTCTCATCCAGGTACTCGCCATCGTCGTGGGCATCGTTCGTTCCAAGGTGATGGCCGTGTTACTGGGGCCAGAGGGTATTGGCGTTGTCAGCTTAATCGATAACACGGTGCTGCTGGTGCTGCGCATCTGCGCCTTTAGCCTGCCCTTCGCCGCCATCAAGTTTCTGTCACGGTCCTACAGCAAAGATCATGAGACTTTCAATAACACGTATGCCAGCATTCTCAAGGCACTCCTGCTCCTGACCGCTGTGGGAACTGCGCTGGGACTGGCGATTGCGATCTGGTTTCCAGACCAATTCGGTTCAGAACTCCACGACTATCGGCAGCTTCTGTTCCCGGCTCTGCTGGCAATTCCAGCGGCAGCTCTGCATGGCTTCATCAGCCAGACGCTGGCCGCAGCCCAGAAACCGCGCCTGGCCGGGCTGTTTGTGGTCAGTATCGCCATCTTCCTGACGATCTCATCCGCAGTCGGCATTTTCGTCGGAGGCACATGGGGCTTCTACTGGGCCAACTTCGCTATGACTACCGCGATTGCGATCGGCGGCCTCTATTTCTTACGACAGCGGTTCAACCTGCGCACTTTCCGAGGGCGGCACTCGATCCTGCAAGAGATTCGCACAAACCCGGATATTGTAACCTTCAGCCTGATTCTGTACGCTGCGGGATTCACTCAGCCGATTGCCCTGTTCATGGTCCGCTATACGACGCTGTCTCTGTACGGGGAAGCTGAAGCCGGCTACCTGCAAGCCGCGATCCTCCTGGCAGCAGCCTTGAATACGATCCTCAATCCGATGAACGGCCTTTACCTGACGCCAATTGTCAACCAGGATATTTCGAAACAGGAGAAAATCGAAGCGACCGTTCGCTTTCAGTCGCGCTATGTGTTGATCGTATTTGTGCTTGCCATGCCCATGGTCCTGTTTGCGAAATGGTTAGTGATCCTTCAGTATTCGCCTCAGTTTCTCGAAGTGGCCCAAATCCTCTTCCTGTTCGTCATTACCCAGTGCCTGACACAGTTCGCAGGCGTCTATCAGGCTCTTATCATCGGATTGGATGATCTCAAAATTTATGCAGTGGCCCTGGCCCTGGGCCAGTTTTCACTCGGCCTGATCGCAATTGCCCTTACACCGATTTTGGGCCTCACAGGTGTCGCGGCGGCGTTTCTCATTTCGAATACGTCGATCCTGCTGCTGACCTGGGCGCAGCTCGCTTTTCGCCATGGCCTGAAACTGCCGCGCCGACTGCTGCTGTCGATGGTGTACGGTCTCGTCGCACTTTATGTGGTCGGTGGCATCAGCAACAGCCTGGAGGCGGATAACCTGGTCGTCATCGCCGGCAAGGTCGTGCTTTATGGATTGTTCGCCCTCAGCCTAATGTTCTTCCTGAATTCGGACGATTGGCAGAAAATTCGAAGCAGTCTCGACAGTCTGTCGTCCCACCTTAAGGGTGAGGGTTGGCGGCACACAGCGGGCTATGCTTATCGCCAGATGGTGCGAATGTTCTTCACGTAACAGAACCTTTAGCAAAGGAGTGGTACCATGTCATATTGGAAAGACAAACATATACTGGTCACCGGCGGCGCATCCTTTATCAGCAGTCATCTGGTGGACAAGCTGGTCGCCCAGGGCGCGGTCGTTCGCGTAGCGGATGATCTCTCCAGCGGAACGTTACAGAATCTTGAACAGAGTATCAGCCAGATTGATTTCCGCGAAGGGGACCTGCGCGATCGAAGCTTCACACGCGATGTGATGCAAAACGTGGAGGTCGTCTTTCACCTGGCAGCCTGCCACGGGGGGCGCGGATTTATCGACACGCACCCGGCAGACTGCGCTTCGAATATGGTACTGGACGGCATCGTGTTTGATGAAGCCCTGCGTGCCGGTGTCGATCGAGTCGCTTTCTCCAGTTCGGCCTGCGTCTATCCCGTGACTCACCAGATTGCGCCCGTAAACGGCAACACCATCTACCTGAGAGAAGCCTGGGCGGACCCCTTCAAGGAAGGCTGCGCCTTTGCCGACGGCGAATATGGGTGGGCCAAGCTGATGGGTGAACTGACTCTTCAGGCTTACTACAAACAATACGGCCTGAAATCGGTTGCCTGCCGCTTCTTTACCGCCTATGGTGAACGAGAGAACGAAACACATGCCGTCATCGCGCTCATCGCCAAAGCGTTCATCGAGATGGACCCGTACGAAATCTGGGGCAATGGTCAACAGGATCGCAATTTCACGTATGTCGGTGACATCGTGGACGGCATGATGCTGGCCGCTGAGCACATTGAGGATGCGTCACCGGTCAACATCGGTACCGCCGAACATATCAAAATCATCGACCTGGTCCACAAAATTTTCGAAATCACTGGCTTTCAGCCCAATGAGCTGTTCTTCGATACGACGAAGCCAGTGGGTGTCTTCAGCCGCGCCGCAGATTTGACCGAAGCGCGCCAGCACCTGAACTGGGAGCCGCAGGTCAGCGTCGAAGAGGGACTTAAGCGAACCATCGAGTGGTACTATGCTACGCATGATGTGACCACAGTCGCCGAAAAGCTAGGTGTCCTGCTGACCGAGCGGTAAAGCCAATGCGATCGGATTGACTCCCATCGGCGTCATCACAATGCTTGCAGGACACTGGAGGTCAAAGGTGTGCAAAAAATACTAAAGCTTATCGCTGGCGTCGGCTTCGTGCTGCTGGCGGTGCTCCTGCCTGTTGAGACGCTCAAATCAGCCAGCCCAATTCCCGATGGAGCCGAAACTGGAATTGCGCTCTTGCAATTTTGTCTGGCGGTGAATGGGCTTTTTCTGCTGGCATGGGCGTTCGCGCCCAGTTCGTGGTTCCAGACAGCGGGATTGCCGATGCAGGCCACCGGTCTCAATATTGGGCCAGAGGGTTGGGCAAAGGATTTTCCACCCATCTCATGGCGCTCGCTCGGCCTATTGACTGCTGTGGCCGCTGTGCTTCGATTTATCGGAGCAAACCGAGATCTGTGGCTGGACGAAATCGCAACCACGGTAAACTATTTACGCCGCCCAGTGCTCGAAAACTTTTTTGTCTACGGCTCGGCCAATCAGCATTTACTGTACTCAGTATTCGGCAGTGCGACCATCTCCATCCTCGGGGAAACTGAAGTCACGACACGGTTGCCAGCCATTCTGTTTGGCATCGGCAGCATCGTCGGCCTCTACCTCCTGGCTCGCCTGATTACAACGGAGCAACAGGCGCTGCTCGTCAGTGCGTTCATGACACTTTCATACCATCATGTCTGGTTCTCCCAGAATGCACGCGGCTACTCAGGCATGATCTTCGCAGTCGTATGGGGTACATATTTCTTCGCCTATGGGCTGGCGCGCAATCGTACAGGAGCCTGGATAGGCTACATTATCACCACTACCGTCGGAATCCTGTTCTTGCTCAACACGGCGTTTGTATGGATTGCTCAGGGACTCGTATACCTCCTGATTCTGCCTCGATGGCACGCTTGGCGCACGCAGCATTGGCCCCTCACACGCCGAGTCACCCTGGTGATGGCACTGGTCGCCTTACTCGTTGCTGAAGGCTACAGCCTTGCCCTGCCGCAGCTCGTGGAATGGTATACACAGGTCGATCGTACTGGGCTGGGCTGGGATAATATCTTGGAATTTGTTCCCGTCGTTTTGCAGGGTCTTCGTTCCGGATTTGGCGGTCTGCCACCAGCTATGCTTATCGTTGGAATGGGTGCGGCGGTGACTATCCTTGGCGCCGGATGGTTGAGTTTCTGGCGACAAAGCCCATTTATTGCTGGACTTCTGGCTTTTCCGGTCATCTTCAACTTCGTAATTCTGATGGTTTTCCAGATCGGGGCTTACCCACGATCCTTCCTTTACGTTCTGCCGTTGGCTCTTATTCTTGTGGTCCGTGGGGGAATCGTCCTCGGGGATCTGATTGCGCGTCATGTCGTGCCTGCGGGCAGATTTCGGCCACCTGCCCAGCAGTATCTGGGTACTGCGTTCGTCGTGATCATGATTGCTGCCTCAGCGGTGTCGGTGGGCTACAATTACCTTTACCCCAAACAGAATTTCACAGGCGCACTGGCCTATGTGGATGCCAACAAGCGACCCGACGATGTGGTCAGTGCCGTTGGACTGGCAGGCAGTAGTTACCGTGAGTACTATGGACCTTCGCTCCAATTCCCCGACGATGTTCAAGAATTGACCAATCTCGAATCGACCGGCCAGGATGTATGGGTGCTTTATACCCTCACCCGGGACATGCGACTGCGCTTTTCTGACCTGTTCGACTACATCCAGGAAAACTATGAATTGGTGGCTGTGTTTCCCGGTACACTTGGAGACGGTGCAATCTATGTCAACCGAAGAAAGTCTCAGACCACTCAAAATCAGTTGGAGACTGCTTCAGCGCAATCATGAAAGTGCTTACGTTATCGCGAAATTACCCAAATCCTGTCCTGCCTCATCTGGGATTATGGGTTGAAGGGCTGGTGCGCCACACAAGTGAGTTGTGTGAGC
>JAIOHO010000784.1 GCA_019912905.1 Anaerolineae bacterium | reverse complement strand
GGTTTCCTGCCAACACGCGCCGTAAAACACTCATATATCCCACCCCCGTCGGCGTAAGGTCACAAATATCAGGATGATGGCGCCCGCAAACAGGCTGATGGTGATGCCCTGCGCCGCGCCATAACCGGCTTCAAACCGATTGAAGGCATTCTTGTAAACCAGGGTTCCCAACACTTCGGAAGACCCCGCCGGGCCACCCTGAGTCAGAATCCAGATGTACTCGAACACCAGGAACGACCAGATAGCGGTCATCATCAGCATGAACAGCACCACCGGGCGAATTCCCGGCAGCGTCACATAGCGGAATTCGTGCCAGCGGTTCGCGCCGTCGATTTTGGCCGCGTCGTATAATTCCGGGGAGATCGACTGCATGGCCGTCAGAAACAGCACCATGAGGAAGCCCCAGTAATGCCAGTTATCGGCAAACGCGATCGACAGCAGCGCCGTATCAGTGCGGCCCAGATAGGCCACATCCAGGCCAGGAATACCGATCCTTGCCAACTGCGCGCCCACACCCATGCGCGGACTCAGGAGGTTGCGCCAGATCGTGGCCGTGACCACACTGGGCAGCAGGTACGGGATAAACAGGATGGTGCGGTAGAACATGCCGCCCCGCTTGACACGCGACAGCAGGCTGGATGCCAGCAGCGCAAGGGAAAAGGGTACGGTCAGGAAAAAGATCATCCAGGTGATGTTGTTGGTCAGTGCCTGGCCGAAAGCCTGGTCTTCAAAAAATAACTTGCGAAAATTTTCCAACCCAATAAAGTTCGCCGCGCCGATGCCTGACCAGTCGGTCAGCGAATAATACAAGCCCGTCAGAGCAGGGATGGCGACCACGAAAATGTGAATCATCAGAATCGGCAGAATAAACAGCCAGGGAATCACGACACGATTCATACGCCGGTAGCGGGTGTGTGCCTGCTGCGTGGGTGGGCTGAGGGTTTGTGATTGCGGAGCGGCCTGTCGGCTCATTAGGACTTCCTTTCAACCTTGAGCACTGGACGAAACGGAGCCGGTTGCCCCCACAGAGACAACCGGCAGTTCAACAGGCTAACGTTCAGGGATCGGAGGAATGGCGTTTGCCGCCAGTTCTTCGCCAAACAGCTTGTCCAGCCCGGCCAGATAATCCGCAGTGGTCATCTGACCCGCCCACACTTTTTCGATTTCCTCGTAAATGTAGACGTCACTCTTCGGCGGCCAGAACGTCCAGGTCGTATAGCCGTAGTTCCCCTTATTCGAGGCATCCGCGAAAGCTGAGAACGCCCCGGCGATGCGCGCATCCACGCCTTCCATCGCATTGGCTTTCAGGTTGACCGGCGCAGGAGCCGTGCCGCACTTCGCCAGCATGTCCGCCTGGACTTCCGGTGAGAAGTAGTAGGTCAGAAATTCAGCGGACTCCTGAGGATGCGTCGTGGCGGCATTGATCGACCACGTAGACCCGATGCCGATGTCGAAAATCGGATCGCCGCTGCTCGATGGCACTGGAATCCAGTCCCACTCATTGCTGTTACCGGCAGCCTCGCCAAAGTAATCGTTGATGTTGTTGAAGCGCCAGGTACCCTCGATATTCATCGCGGCCTGACCCGCACCCAGCATCGCCATGCGGGTGGGTTCATCGGTGGTGTAGTACAGATCCAGCCCGCCGGAGAACCCGCCTGTTTCCTGCAAGTTGTTCAACGTATCAATCGCAGTGGCAAAGGCCTCATCGGTCCAGGGGCGCTCGCCTTTCAGAGCCTCGTAGACGGCCTGCGGCCCGGCGATGTGATTCAGGAATTCTCCCACGAACCATTCATTGGTCGGACGCCAGTCGGAATTGCCATGCGAGAAAGGCACGATTCCTGCGGCATTGATGGTTTCGGCCAGGGCCACCAGTTCCTCCATCGTCTGGGGCGGTTCCCAGCCGTTGGTCTCGAACAGAGTCTTGTTGTAATAGAGAATCAGCGTTTCAAGCTCGGCAGGCAGGCTGTAGAGTTTGCCATCGACATTACCCAGGCTCAGTGCCCAGGGGACGAAGGTGTCATTCCAACCGAGTGCCGTCGCATAGTCGTCCATCGGCAGAATCAGACCGGCGGCAGCCATCTCGAATACAAACGAAGGGCCGGGCGAGAGGACGATGTCCGGGCCACCCCCACCAGAGACGGCGGTTCGCGTCGTATCCCACTGATTCGGCTGCTCAACGATTTCGACCTGAGCGGTGGTGCTGGATGAGTTGAAGCCGTCCGTGATGTACGGCAGCGTGCAGCTTGGGGTACTGCCCGCATTAAACCACACCGTCACTGTGGGCATGTCCTGGGCGGAAACAACCCCCACGCTCAGGATCAGCAGTAGCAGGAGGAGCAGGCCAAATTTCCTTAAATGACTCATGTTTTCACCTTTCTTCTTCAAGTCTCTTTGGGTGCATATTTTGCTGCCGGTCATACTTGAGCAGTGTGCTCCGCGGAATCACCTCCTTCATCACGCTAGGCGGAATCTCGAATAATCAACCGATGTGGCCGCTGTTCACTGCGCCCATGCGCGAGCGCAAAGCCGTTGAGACGCTCGAACAGCATCCCGGCTGCTCGCTGGCCGACCTCATGCTGAAACTGATCGATGCTGGTCAGTGGTGGGCTGACCAGTTTGGAGGTCGGGATGTTGTCGAATCCCACGACAGCCACATCCTGGGGAATCTGTAAACCGATTTCTTTGATGGCGAGATAAGCGCCCATCGCCATCAGATCGTTGGCGGCAAAAATCGCCGTCGGATGCGAAGGCCGGCTCAGCAGGGCGCGCATGGCCTGATAACCGCCCTGTTCGTTGAAGTCACCCGCCTGGATCAGTTCGGGCACGACCGGGATGCCGTGCTTTTCCAGTGCCGTCCGGTATCCGCTGACGCGAAAATGAGTCGGGCCTTCATGACCGGCCAGCATCCCGATGCGCCGGTGCCCTTTTTCGATGAGGTGAGCGACCGCAGCT
>JAIOHO010000783.1 GCA_019912905.1 Anaerolineae bacterium | reverse complement strand
GTGCTGGTGCGCGAGGCGCTGGCCTCGTCCTACAACATCCCGGCGGTGGTGGCGCTGGAGCATGTCGGCGTGCCGGAGATGGTCAAGCTGGCTGCGAATGCCGGGCTGACCTCGCTGGCCGAAAATTCCCGGGTCGATCTGTCGATCACGCTGGGCGGGGGCGAGGTGCGCCTGCTGGATATGGCCCAGGCCTACAGCATCTTCCCCAACGGCGGCTCGTTTGTCAAACCGACCTTTATCCTCAAAGTGACCAAACGCAGCGGCGAGACGCTCTACGAGTGGCAGCCGCCCCGGTTGGACCAGCGGGTCATTGATGAGCGCGTGGCTTACATCATTACGAATATTCTCAGCGATTCCAACGCGCGCATTCCATCCTTCGGCACCAACAGCGCGCTCGATATTGGCCGCCCTGCCGCCGCCAAAACCGGCACCACCACCGATTTCCGCGATAACTGGGTGATGGGCTACACGCCCAATCTGGTCGTGGGGGTCTGGGTGGGCAACGCCAACAACGCGCCGATGGTCGATGTCACGGGTGTCAGCGGTGCCGGGCCGATCTGGAACCAGTTTATCCGGCGGGTGCTGGTCGGCCAGCCGCAGCTCGAATTTACCCGCCCGGCGGGGATCGTCAATCAGGAAGTCTGCGCCCTCAGCGGCCTGCTGCCCACGCCGGACTGCGCCCGCCGCCGCCTGGAGGTGTTCATCGACGGCACGCAGCCGACCGAGATGGACCATATTTACCAGCGCTTTAGCCTGGACCGCCGCACCGGTTTATTGGCCGACGATCAGACTCCAGTGGAGGATCGCGTCGAGCGGGTCTATGCCGTGCTGCCCCAGGAAGCGCGCGATTGGGCCATCCGCAACCACATCCCGCAGCCCCCGGCAGGCGCAGCCGTGCGCCAGCCCGACGAAGGCCGGAGTGTGCGCCTGCTGGAACCGGACCCGTATACCATCTTCCAGCTTTCGCCGATGACCCCAGCGGATACCCAGCGCATCCGGCTGACCGTCGGCACCCCGCCGGGCACCGAGTCGGTCACCTATCGGATGAATGACGAGATTTTAGGGACCGTGTATCAGGCTCCCTGGGTGCTGTGGTGGCCGCTCGAACCGGGGAATTATGAACTGGTGGCGCAGGCGCAGTTGGCGGATGGGCAGGTCGAAACCAGCGCGGCGATCCCCTTCAGCGTGACGCTCTACGCGCCGCCCGAATCGCGCACGCTGGAACGGCCCTGAGAATAACATCATTTTGAGCGGGCAAAATAGTCTGCTGCTGATGACTGCCTCAGACGCGGAGTCTGCCGAAGCGTTTAAGCACGAACAGGGCATCTACGGTGACCCATTCATTCATTTTCCTGGTGCTCGTGCCACCCCAATCCACGTAATCGGCGCTCAGGCTGAAATCAGAGGAAATTTTGGTGTAGTAGCGACTTTCAGCAGGCCAGCCCCCCATCGGCAGCACTTTTTCTTCCAAAAGGTCCAGGGCTTCCTCGAAGCGTTCATCATTTGTCAGATTAATTTCGGCGAACACTTTGAGCGCGCCCAGAATGTCGTAATGCCAGTAGAGCGGGTAATGCAGTTTCACAAATTCCTCACGGATAATCTCACCATTGGACACCCGTCTGAACAGCCTTCGCGTCAGAAAGACTTCAGAAGCCCGCAGCGCGCACTCCCGCGACTCCTGATGGCCCGTATGATCGGCATACATCGCCAGCGCTCGCATGGAATACAGGGTGTGGATGAATGTGGATTTCCTGGCCTCTGGCTCCTTGTCGCAGTTCCATCCGCCGTCCGGCCACTGCCAGTATCGGAGTCGCTCGGCTAACGGGTGAATACGGTCATCTTCCAACCCCAGCTTCAGAACGCTGTACAATGCGTTACCCTGCTGGGATGTACAGGTCCTGTGACGGCCCTGCATAATCGGAATCGCATCCTGCCGTTTATAGGCATCGGCTTTTCTTTCGACCACGAATTCGTTGAAAAATCGTTCCTGCAACCAGCATTTGAGCACATCATCCGCGAGCAGGTATAAAGATTTATCCCCTCTTGGGTAGCCAATATCTGCCAGGGTCATCAAGACCCAGTGTGTGCCCTGCCACTTGTCGTAGACGCCCCTTGCACAGCGCAGAACGCCGGACTCATCGACCTTTTGCAGCAGCGCCTTGACCCGGGGCGAGCTTTTTATCTCGCGTTCGAGTTCCTGGATTTCCGTCGATTCACGATCCATACCGAGGACATTAACCTGGGTCTTCCAGCGGATGGATGGCTCAGCAGAATTAAGAAGCTGGTCAATCAGAAGAGCGTAGCCCATCGCCATCTTTTATCCTCAGTGACGAAAAGCGGTAACTAGATTATAACGCGAGCATCTGCAAAGTGAGGTTGTTCAGGAGATTTTCGAAGCGACATTTTGCCACACTTCAATCTGACCTGGCAAATGGGATGGCGTCAGGTTCTGGGAGCGTGGCAGGAGGCGCAGATCGGGCCGTAGGTCCGGTCGTCGGCATAGGGATCGGCCTCGATCACAGACATACTGCGCAGCGGGTCCGGTGCGACCTGCGCCACATCGACATGCGAACTGCCCGGCCCGTGACAGGCTTCACAGATCATGCGCGAGTCGACGAACACCGCCGGGTCACCTTCAGCGGTATGACAGGTCATACATTCGGCAGCAAAGGCATCTTCCATCGGGACAGAGTCACCCCAGGTGTCGGTTGACCGGTTCGACCAGCCCGGAAGAATCAGAATACCCTCTTCGGTTTCGACCAGGAAATGATGGCGGTAGGTGAGGCCCGATACGGCTGGCTCGGGGTCGCGGGTACGCACGTCGGTCGCTGTGGTCTGCAACCGAGTCTTCAACGCGGTGACGGAGACTGCGTGGGACGAGTCGAACCCGTTGGCATGGCTGCTGCTGTGGCAGCCTATGCACGTCTCCGAGCCGACAAAGGCGGCGTCATCGGGCGGCATGTGGAACGCCGCCGGTTTAGCCGACGCGGTGATCACGGCGATCCCAGCGACCAGCAGCACGAGGCCGCCAACCAGCAGGGCATAGGCTAACCGCCGCATCAATCACCTGGTCCTTTCACAAAGGCGCTCAAAGCGCACATCACTGCCGAATCATACAACCTCATTATCCCCCCTCTGGCCCGCCGCGTAATCCACCGCAAGGATGATTTTGAGCCTGAAGAAAGTAACTTTTCGGATTGTCACCGGGGCTTAGTGATAAACATCACGAATGCCACTGTCTCGGGTTCTCACCCCTCTCAAACACAGTACAATCAAGATGGAGAAATTTGTAGTGACGAATGTCTTCCAGCCCGGCGTAGTTTTAAAATCGCCGAAAAAATAGCCGCTAGTCCCCGCTTAAGCAGTATTTATTTGCAGGCTTGGACTCAAAAATAGGTTTTGGGAACCATAGGAGATAACCGTAACATGCAGGCCATGCAGGGAATCCAACCATTCGAGCAAGTCATGATCCTCGTCGTGCTTGCGACCGCCTTCGTAGCCCTGGGGTACGCTTACTGGCTGGCCCGCCAGACCTTCGCCGCCGATAAGGGCAGCGAAGCCATGCAGCGTATCTGGGGCTTCATCCGCAGTGGCGCAAACGCTTACCTGCGTACCCAATTGCGCACCATCGTCATCCTCATCGCCATCCTCACCGTCGCCATGTTCGCCAGTGTCGCACTGGTCAAACCCACCGGCGAAGCCAACGAATTGTTCTGCCCCGCCGCTGTGGAAGAGGCGTATGCCGCCAACATTGCGGCCAACACCGGTATAGCCCAGGATGAGGTACTGGCCGCTATCGCCAACCCCGCCCAGACGTCCAAACAGATCGCAACCGGTTACGGCTATGCCGATTTCAACCCGGAACGGGTGGCAGGTCAGGTAGAATGCAGTGATGCCGTAACGGGTGTCGCTATCGGGCGTGCGCTGGCCTTTGCGATGGGCGCGACCTTCTCAGCAACCGTCGGTTTTATCGGCATGAATATGGCCGTGCAGGGCAATGTGCGCGTCGCCGCAGCCTCTCGTCACAGCTTTAAGCGCGCGCTGACGATTGCCTATCGTTCCGGCACGATCACGGGAATGCTGACCGACGGCCTCGGCCTGCTGGGCGGCACCATGATCTTTATCATCTTCGGGAAAGCAGCCCCGGATGTCCTGCTCGGATTTGGGTTCGGCGGCACACTGCTGGCGCTGTTCATGCGCGTTGGCGGCGGCATCTACACCAAGGCTGCCGATGTCGGCGCGGACCTGGTGGGTAAAGTCGAAGCCGGGATGGAAGAAGATGATCCGCGCAACGCGGCGGTCATCGCCGATCTGGTGGGCGACAACGTAGGTGACTGCGCCGGTATGGCCGCAGACATCTTCGAATCCTATGAAGTGACCATCGTCTCCAGCCTGATCCTGGGCCTGGCCCTGACGGCCATCACCGGGCAGTTGTTCTGGATCGTGCTGCCGCTGCTGGTGCGCGGCATCGGTGTGGTCAGCTCGATTGTCGGGACCTACGCGGTGTCGCTGTGGAAAGTCGACGACGCCGAAGAAGCCATGTACAAGAGCTACGAAATTTCCAGCGCCATCACCATCATCTCGACCTTCACCCTGTCGGTCCTATATGCGGGGTCCCAGGCTTCGACTGGCGATATGCTGACCTATCTCTCGCTTGGGTCGCTGGTCGCGATCGGTGTCGCGCTGGCCGTCGCCTTTAACCCGCTGACCTCGTATGCCACCAGCGCCAAAAGCAAGCGTGTCCAGAACATTGCCCGCGCGACAGCCTTCGGCCCGGCTCTGGTCATCCTGGAAGGCGTCTCGCTCGGCTATCTGTCCAGCGTCTGGTCCGTGATGGTCATCGCTGCCAGTGTGGGCGCGTCAGTCCTGGTCTACAGCGTCACCTTCCCCGCGAATCTTCATTTGCCCGTGTTTATCCTCGGCATCGTCCTGTCTGTGCTGGCGATTGCGCGCGGCTATACCAAAAAGAACCTCGTCGGCGGCATCTTCCAGGCGTTGTGGATCATGGTCGCCGCACTGTTCCTGATCAGCATGCGCGAAGTCCCCGCAGCCGACCGTTTCGTCTATACCCTGTTCGGCGTTTCGCTGATCGGTGTGGGGATGCTGTCGCACACCGGCAATAACGTTTCGATGGACACCTTCGGCCCGATTTCGGATAATGCCAACGGCATCGCCGAACTGGCCGGGGAAGAAGATTTCGGCCCCGAAGCACGCCAGATCCTGGCGGACCTGGATGCTGCCGGAAACACGACCAAGGCCATCACCAAAGGCATTGCCATTGGCTCGGCAGTGATCGCGGCGCTGTCGCTGTTCGGCTCGTTCTTCATCGATATCAAGCGCGTTGCACCGGAAGGCATGGTGATTGATGAAGTCATCAACCTCGCCAACCCGACCGTCTTCATCGGCCTGCTGATCGGCGGGGCGCTG
>JAIOHO010000076.1 GCA_019912905.1 Anaerolineae bacterium | reverse complement strand
GTCCAGGTCGGTGTAAAGGTTCGCGTCTGGGTTGCAGTCGCGGTTCGAGTCGGCGACGGAGTCGTCGTCAGCGTCACAGTGGGCGAAGCCGAAGCAGTCACCGTCGCAGTCAAAGTGGCGGCGGTCGTCGGCGTGACACTTCCGGTCGGCGTGCCAGAAGGCGCCACGACCACCTGCGCAGTGGGAGTCTGTGTCGGCGGCGGATTGGAACCCGGTGCTGTGACCGTAATCAGCCGGGTAAAGGAATCGGAACCGCCAGGGCCGGTGACGGTCAGTGTCACGAAATACAGACCGGGTTGAGTAAAGCTATAGGATGGATTTTGCTGGGTACTGGTACTGCCGTCATCAAAATCCCAGAAGTACGTATCAATCACCCCGGTCGAAGTGTCGCTAAAACTGACCGCCAGCGGTGCGGTCCCCGACAGCGGACTGGCATTGAAGCTGGCGACTGGTTCCGCATAATCGACGACCTCGCACAGGCCAAATTCGGATGTAGCGCCGGTCGTGTCATTGGTCGCGGTGACGGTGACAAACTCCCCTACTGCCAGGCCGCTCAGGTCCGTGGTAAACAGGATGTTGCCAGCCGCATTACTGGTCACGCCGACGGATGCGGCCAGCACTGTCTCAGCTTCCCCATAATCACTGGGATCGCAGGTGCCATTCGAGAAGAATTCGAGCGTAAAATCGGTATTAGGCGTGCTGTTCAGGTTGCCGCTCAGCGTGGTGACGATTCCGTCAAACAGCGCCGATGCGATCACCGGGAAATTCTGTAAACCATTCGGTCCGATGTCGGGGTCGCCGGGGTCATTGAGAGTGACACCATCCCCACCCAGGTCGATGCCCAGGCCGGTATTGCTGAACATCGTATTGCCGGTGATGGTCGTACCCGTGCCCCCGCTGGCAGATACCCCAGCAGCGCCATTATTCGCAATCGTATTATCCGTGATGGCAGTACCAGCCGCCGCATTCACAATCGAAACACCGCTGCCGCCGTTACCACTGGCTGCCAGACTCTGGTTAAGGCCAATGCGGTTGTTTGAGATCGTATTCAGCGTCCCGCCATCGATCACCACGCCGTCGCCGATGTTGGCGGCAATCGTATTATCGTCAATCAGGTTACTGGCGGCGTTGCCGACCACGATGCCGCTGCCACTGTTCGGGATCGCGGTAGTTCCGTTCGCCGCCAAGCCGATCAGATTCGTCGACACGGTGTTATTCGTACTACCCCCGGTAATGAACACCCCGCCCAGGTCGTTCGCAGCAATCGCATTGGCGGACACGCTGCTGCCGGTCGCGTTGTCCAGACGGAGCCCATAGCCACCGTTAGCGATCCCAAGCAAGCCGAAGGCGGCATCCAGCCCGATCCGATTGTCAATGATCAGGGTGCCCGCACTGTCAACCGCCGCGATCCCATCGCCACTGCTCGCAGCAATCGCATTGTCGTTGATCTCGTTGTCGTCACTGCCGTTGGTGATATGCACCCCGGAATCCGCAGGCGTGGTCCCATTCCCCAGTCCGATCACCCCACCGCTGGCACCGTCCAGGCCGATGCGGTTGCCCTGCACCAGATTGTTACTGCTGCCGTCGATAACAATCCCGCCGCCGCTGTTGCCGGAGATAATATTGGTCGCCGTCGAGGTGGTGCCGCCGATCAGATTGTAGTCCGAGCCATTGATCAGACGCACACCAACCCCGGCGTTGGCTTGCACGCTGCTGCCCGTCATTTCTGTGCCAATCAGGTTTCCCTGGATGGTGTTGCCGGAGGGCTGTGTGCCCGAAGCGTCCAGCACAATGCCATCTCCGCCATTGAGGAGAATCACGTTGCCCTGTCCGGGTCCGGTGCCGCCGATCAGGTTGCCATTCCCATTCGCGATCACGATCGCGTCATCTTCGAAGTTCTGAATCTGCAAACCCTGAATGACGTTGTCATCGCTGTCGATCAGGAGCGCATACGGCAGAGGAGGGTCTGTGGACAACGAAGAACCGCCATCCAGGATAATCTGGTTCACGCCTGCGCTGATGGTGACACCGCCGCCCAACACAGGCAGCGGGCCAAGTCCCCCCACCTGATTCACGAAGATGGTGCCTGGGCCGCTGAACGTGATGGTGTCGCCGCTGCCAGCGGTGAGCAGAGCCTGTCGAAGCGTGCAGCCTGGACCTGGGCAGGTGCCCGGTCCATCAGCAAAGGAGTCGACGACAATGGGCGGTGGCGGTGGTTGTGCCAACGCCAGCCAAACTGAAAAGACAATCATCATCCCCAGTAATGAGATGATTGGGGCCAGAAGGCTGCGTTTCACGGGAGCACACGCCAGGATCGAATAAGCTGCATACAGATCACAAAATGCACACGAAAAAGATGCTCTTCATCAAAACCAAGCATCTCTATTATTTCATATTCTGAGAAGGCGTGCTAAGTTTCAAACTTATAACGTAGACACGACACCCCTTTTGCGCCCTGACTCGCGCGGTGCGATTGCCCGCCAGGAGCACCGCAGCCCGTTTAGCGGCCCATCCAGCCGCCATCGACGTTCAGGATCGCGCCATGGACGTAATCCGAAGCTGCCGACGCCAGAAAGACCGTCATGCCCTTCAGATCATCCGGTTCGCCCCATCTCCCCGCAGGAATACGGCTCAAAATCGAGCTGCTGCGCTCCGGGTCGGCTTGCAGCGCCGCCGTGTTATCAGTCCGAACGTATCCAGGCGCAATCGCATTGACGTTAATGCCGAGCGCTGCCCATTCGTTCGCCAGGGCTTTGGTTACCCCGGCCAGGCCGCTTTTCGCCGCCGCATACGAGGGTACATAGATTCCCCCCTGAAAGGAGAGCAGCGATGCGACCTGGATGATTTTGCCCCGGCCCTGCTTCACCATCACCCGCGCCGCCGCCTGAGACAGGAAAAATGCCGATTTCAGATTTACCTGGAGCACCGCATCCCAATCGGCTTCGCTGTAGTCGATCGCCGGGGTGCGCAGGACGATCCCCGCATTGTTGACCAGGATGTCCAGACGCCCCAGGGCGCTCACCGCCTGATCGACCACCTGGGCTAATTGTTCGGTCGAGGCGCTGCGCAGATCAAGCTGGATCGGCACGAAGCGGCGGCCAAGCGCAGTGACCTGCGTCTCGGTATCTTCGTAACGTGTGTGATAAACACCTGCAATGTCCGCCCCGGCTTCGGCCAGCCCCACCGCCATCGCCTGGCCCAGCCCGCGCCCAACACCGGTCACGAGAGCCACCTGACCCTCAAGTCGGAACTGATCGAGAATCGTCATGTCAATGCTCCATTGGAGAGTGCGCTGGCGCGGTATCCGGCCAGAATCTGATCAATGACCTGGGTGGTGCGCGAGGCACTGACTCCGGTGCTGGGGCACTGCCCTATGCCGTTCAACTCGTCCACAATCGTCTGGATCAACGGCTGCTGCACGTGGGACGGATTCGCAATCGGGAACTCGATACTTCCTTCCGCAGTGGTCAACAGAATCGGAGTCTCATCAAATGCGGAGAATGCCACCTTCCCCCGTGTGCCGATAAGTTCCATACAATCCCGCTCGTAAAAGGTGCTGAAACAGAAGCTTCCGCTGCCGACGACGCCGGACTCGAATTCGAAACTCGTAACCACATTATCCTCCGCGGGATACTGTCCACCCGCGTTGGTAGCAATCCCCTGGACGCGGCGAACAGGGCCAAGCGCGTCATCCAGAAAATCGAAGATATGCGCACCGAGATCGACAAAATGGCCGCCGCCTGATATCTCAGGCCGCACGCGCCACGGCAGACTCCCGTCATCAGAAGCAGGCTGCACGCGCCTGTGGAGCACGATCTGAACGCTGTGCACCTCGCCGATCGCGCCCTCTGCCAGCAGTTCTTTGACCTTCAGGAAGCGCGGCAGCATTCGCCGGTAATAGGCCACGAACAGCGGCACGCCGGCGGACCGGCAGGCTTCGATCATGACGGCGCATTCCGCGAAATTCAGGGCCATCGGTTTTTCAACATAGACTGGCTTCCCGGCAGCCGCAGCCATCAATGCATAGGTCTTGTGGGAGTCAGGCGGCGTGGCGACATAAACGGCGTCCACATCCGGGTCATCAATCAGTGCCTGGGCATCATCATACCAGCGGGCGACTCCATGGCGGCGCGCATAATCTTCAGCCAGATGCGCGCTGCGGCGCATCACGGCGACCAGTGCCGAGTCCCTGGCTTTCAGAAAGCCGGGGCCGCTCTTGACTTCGGTCACGTTGCCCACGCCGATAATCCCCCACCGAATGGTCCCCATCCGCCCGCCTTTCTACAGCAGCGGCGTCGCGCGTTTGGCGAGCTGCAATGGAACGCCCCAGGGGTCACGCAGGAACGCCAGCCGATCGCCTGCCGGGGTCGCGTTGATGGCACCTTCCGGGCTGGCACCGGCAGCAGCCAGTTGCGCATGAGCCGCTTCAATATCCTCCACCGCAAACGCGATATGGAACATCAACGGGTTCATACCGCGATAGTCAGGCAGCGGTGAGGCAGGATTGTTGTACACCTCAAGCACCACTTTTCCGCCTTCGTCGAGGATAAAATGGGTCTCATTGGCATCGTGGTTGGCGCGAACCACCGTCATCCCCAGATGCTTGACGTACCAGTTCACCATTTTGGTGGGTTCCTCGACGTTAATCGCAAGATGTTCGATTCTCATGTGCATGCTGCTCCTCTATGCAAGATCGCTCATTTTGACCGGGTCCATATCATCGAAGCGCTGATTTTCGCCCCCCATGGCCCAGATGAAACAATAACTTTTCGTCCCCGAACCCGCATGAATCGACCAGCTTGGCGAGATCACGGCCTGTTCATTGCGCATGACGACATGGCGCGTCTCCTGCGGTTTGCCCATCAGGTGAAACACAACCGCGTCATCCGGCAGGTTAAAATACAGATAGACCTCCGAGCGCCGTTCGTGCGTATGCGCGGGCATAGTATTCCAGACATTGCCTTCAAATAGCTCCGTGAAGCCCATCACCAGTTGGCAGCTCTGGACGCCTTTTTCATGGATGCACTGGTAAATCACGCGCCGATTCGAGTCGCTGTCACTGCCCAGGCGCAGCGGATTGGCCGCTTCCATGGCGATATGCGCCGTCGGATAGACCTTATGCGCGGGCAGGCTGACTAGATAGTAACGCCCAGGGCTGGCCGCATCCTCACTGGCAAAGATAATTTCACGGCTGCCCCGCCCGATATACAGCACATCCCGGTTCGCCATCTTGTAAGTCTCGCCGTCCACGGTGATGGTGCCCGCCTGACCGATATTCATCACGCCAATTTCGCGCCGCTGGGCAAAATATTCCGAAGCCAGTTCCTTGCCAGCCTCCAGGGTCAGCGGACTCGCCGTCGGCACTGCCGCGCCCAGGACCATCCGATCCACGTGCGAGTAGACCAGCCTGATCGCATCCGGCGCGAACAGGTCGTCTATCAGAAACTGCTCGCGGATTTCCGCCGTGTTGAGGCGGGTAAAATGATCAGGATCGACCAGATAACGGGTTTCCATTTTTTGAACTCCATATCCTCACTCAATAGCCAAACTGCCGATCCACCAGATTCAGCAGCGGCTGCTGGTTCACAAAGCGTTTCATATTTTCGATCAGCACCGAGGCCGCCCGCACATCATAATGGGCGCTCATGCCGCCCACGTGCGGCGAGATGATCACATTGGACATATCCCAGAGGGGGCTTTCCGGGGGCAGTGGTTCCTGCGCAAAGACATCCAACCCGGCCCCGGCAACCGACCCGCTGCGCAGCGCGGCGATGAGGGCGGTTTCGTCCACCAGGCCGCCGCGCCCGAAATTGTAGAAATAAGCGGAGGATTTCATGGCGGCAATAGCGGCGGCATTGATCATCTGGTGTGTCTCAGCAGTGAGAGGAGTCAACATCACCACATGATCGCATTCGGCCAGCATTTCAGGCAGGTCGCTGGTGGCATACATCTTCTCCGGGAGACGGATCTCGCGGTCGCCCACACCCGGTTCGAGGTAACCCGTCATCGAGCGGCGCTGGCCGCTGCGGTTCATCGCCAGCACGCGCATGCCCAGCGCATCCGCCTGCCGTGCCAGTTCACCACCAATCGCCCCATAACCGACAATTCCCAGTGTGGCCCCGCGCAGCCCGGGATTATCGAACATCCCCCAACGCGCCTCCGGCCATTCCTTCCGCTGTTTGAAATCCCATAACCGGGGAAGCTGTGCCCGAAATGCCAGCATCATCGCCAGCGCGCGCTCAGCAATCGGTGTGGCATGGATGCCGCTGGCGGTGGTAATTGCGATGTCCGTATCCCACAATGGAGTCCCGATCAGGCGGTCCACTCCGGCGCTGGCGGTCTGCACCCATTGTAAGCGCGGGAATTTCGGGGCTTGCGGGAGGAGCGCGCCGTTTCCGAAAAGCACGCCAGCTTGCGCACGCACTTCAGCCGGCAGGTCCTCAAACGGTACATCCGGGAGGACATGGACAGTGATCGGCAGCGGCAGACTCTGGAGCATTTTGCGGTGGTCTTCGGTGAGTTGAATCAGGCTTAATACCGTAAGTGGCTCCAAAAATCACCCCTTTAGCACACCGGTCAGACAGGCCCCACCATCATACCGCGCGACCGGCGGCTCCGACAAACGAAATGGTCGAATTGGTCTCAGTTGCGCCTGAGCAGCCAGCCGCCGCGGTGTTACAATCAATACATTGGCGACACGAGGTTTTTGCCGATGACTCCGGTGATCCAGACATCCACCCTGACCCGCAGCTTTGGGGCGAACACAGCAGTACAAAGCCTCACCCTCGAAGTTGATCAGGGCGAGGTATTCGGATTTCTAGGGCACAATGGCGCGGGCAAAACCACCACCATCCGTCTGCTCAACGGAGTCCTTGCACCCTCCGGTGGGTCCGCTGAAGTGCTCGGATTTTCACCCCACACGGATGGGCCAAGCATCCGCCAGCGTACTGGTGTCCTCACCGAAACTCCGGCGCTGGATGAACGTCTGAGCGCCCGCGACAATCTTTCGATTTATGCCGACCTGTTTAACGTACCTCCAGCCGCGAAGCGCCAGCGCGTTGAGGACCTGCTGCAACAGTTTGACCTCAGCGACCGGGCGCGAGAAAAGGTCGGCGGCTACAGCAAGGGCATGAAACAGCGGATGGCTCTAGCGCGCGCCCTTTTGCATGACCCCGAACTGCTGTTTCTCGATGAACCGACCGCCGGGCTGGACCCGGTCGCGGCCCGGCAGGTTCACGACCTGATCCTCCACCTCAGCCGCGACGAAGGCCGCACCATCTTTTTATGCACGCACAATCTGCCCGAAGCACAGCGCCTGTGCGACCGGGTCGGCGTGATGGAGCATGGGCGGCTGATTGCAGTCGGCAAAACGAGTGAACTGGCGCAGGCGGCAGGACTGTCTGTGCGGCTCGAAATTGACGTCGCCCAGGATGATGCCAGCCGCGCCGACGCTCTTCTTCGTGAGATGTTTCCGCAGATCAAGGTGTCCTTCACGGCAGGTCAGCTCTTCCTGACCGGCACCCGCTATGAGTCGATTCCGGGCCTCATCGCGGTGCTGGCAGGCGCAGGAATCCGCCTCTATCGCGTTTCGCCCCAGGAGGCCACTTTGGAAGATATTTACTTTGCCCTGCATGAGAAAGAGGCGGCCTCATGAACCGACGGGCAGTCCGCGCCCTCATCCGCCGTGATCTTCAGACCGTGCTGCAAAGCAAGCCGGTACTCATGCCGATGATTATCCTGCCCGTGATCCTGGTGGTCATTTTGCCGCTTGTGATCGGGCTGGCAGCACGGGCGGCAGATCCGGCCAGCCCTGACTATGCCGACCTGATCACACTCATGGAGCAGCTTCCACCGGGCATGATGAGCGAATTCAGCAGTCTGTCATCCATGGATCAGGCAGTGATCTACACGCTCATCTATTTCTTTGCGCCCCTGTTTCTAATTCTGCCGATGATGACCGCCAGTGTCATCGCGGCGGACAGCTTTGCCGGGGAAAAAGAACGCAAGACGCTCGAAGCGCTGCTGTATACCCCAACCTCCGATCAGGAACTGTATCTTGCCAAGGTGCTGTCACCCTGGCTGGCCGCGTTCGCCGTGACGGTTCTGGCGCTGGTCGGTTATTCGATTGTGGTCAACGCAGTCGCTGGGCCGCTGGTAGGCCACCTCTTTTTCCCGAACGGCATGTGGTTGGTGCTGACGTTCTGGGTCGCCCCGGCAGCCGCCGGTCTGGGCCTGGGCAGCATGGTGCTGGTCTCGTCGCGCGTCAGCACCTTTCAGGAAGCGTATCAGCTGGGCAGCATCGTCGTGGTACCCATTCTGCTGCTGCTCTTTGGTCAGATCGGGGGCATCATCTATTTCAGCATTCCGGTGGTGCTGCTGGTGGGCCTCGTCCTGTGGCTGATCGACCTCGGCGTATTGTGGTTTGGCGCGCGCAGCTTCACCCGCAGTCGGTTGTTCAGCCGCCTCTAAAATGGTAGAGGGCACGGGTTGGAATCATGTGGTTTGTGCACGCACGCTATAATCCTCGCAGCCTACACGCAGAAAGAACAGCTATATGGATTCCACCCTGCTCATTATCTTCATCGGCATCTTCATCGGCCTGGTCAAAGG
>JAIOHO010000782.1 GCA_019912905.1 Anaerolineae bacterium | reverse complement strand
AATTAATACCGAGACGACGACGGACCCCAAAGCCTGGCTCGAAATCAGCCATGAGGCCCTGATTACCGGATGGCCTCGCTTCACGGATTGGGTTACTGCCGCCCAGGAATCCCTGCGGTATGGCAGCCTGATCACGATGCTCGCTCAGGAATGGGCGCAGGCAGGCCGCAGGAAAGAATATTTACTTTCTGGAAATCAATTGGCACGGGCGGAGTTCTGGTTAGAGACTGCTGACCCCAGTAATTTGCAGCGATCCTTCGTGGAAACCGGCACAGATTTTCGGAAACGGAACGAAAAATTCCAGCAAGTGCTGCAAAGATTCGTGTTTGCCTTCATTGGCGGCTCGGTTGCGATGATTTTGTATGCGTGGATCAACCTGGCAGGACCCGCGATATTGATCAATGAGAAAATTGGCAGAGCGCTGTCATCGGGTGTTCTTTTCGGACTTTCGATTGCGCTGACGGTTCTTGTTTCCGATGAACTGCCATCTCAATTTCTCCGTCAATGGAAGCCCTGGTCACGTTTGGTCGTGAGTCTTTTACTGGGCACCACGTTTGGGACACTCGTATGGGGAAGCTACCAGTGGATGCTCCTGTACCTCTCAGTTTCTGAAGCGGACTTTGCAGCGTTAGCGCTTGGGGGATTGGCTCTGACATCCGGATTCGCCCTCTCGCGGGCTTTTCGGGTGTCGAGCATCCCGGCGACGGTCCTCACGAGTCTCATCCTGTTTGCTGCAATTACATTTTCCTATTCGAATCTGTCCACCCCTTTTATCTATTTTATTAACTCGGAAGTGGTCGTTTCACAGGGCCTGATGATCGCGAGTGTGATTGCCATTGGCGGTCACGCCCAGGCTTTGTGGCACGATGTCAGGAGAATGTTTCCGACCTGAACGCATCGTTGGGCTGGTTATTCATAGGGGCCGACCTCTGCCGGTGCAGGCTGAAACGCTGCGACCCCCGACCGGAGCGAGTCAGGACGGGTCGGCGGATCTGAGGGTGCGTGGTTTGTATTAGCGATTATCAGCGGACACGGTTTCCTCAGCAAAAGAGTACCTGTGTCGCACTCTTGAGACCTATGGAGCAGGATCATGCGTAAAGTCATTGTCAGCAACTTTCTTACACTGGACGGTTATTATGATGGGAAAGATAAAAACCTCAGTGCGATATTCGAGTATTTCCACGAAGACTACGCCGGTGACGACCACTTCGATTTCTACAATACGGAACGAATGCGGGCGGCTGATACCCTGCTGCTGAGTGGGCGCACTTTCTTTTTAGGCAACAAGGAGTACTGGACGAGTGTACCGAACGACCCCAATGCCACCGCGATCCGCCGCGAGTTTGCACAGTTGCTCAGCTGCATCGAGAAAGTCGTTGTGTCGGATAAACTGACCCGCGAAGAGTTAGCGCCCTGGGAGGACAGTACCCGCATCGTCAAGCTGGTGGATGCGCACCGCGAAGTAGCCGCACTTAAACAACAGGCGGGCAGAGACATCTTTATCTTTGCAAGCCGCACACTCTGGAACGATCTGCTGGTTCACGATCTGGTCGATGAACTGCACCTCACGTTTTTCCCGCTGATCGCAGGCGAGGGTACACCGCTGTTCGTGGGTCGCCCGCCGGTGACGCTTAAGCTCATCAGCACGCGCACCTGGCAAGGCTCAGGCAATATCCTCGCCTGTTACGCAGTGGGCCGCAAGAAATCGTAAATCGAACCGCCATCCAGGTCCAACAAAGGGGACTTCTCTGGGTTCGTGGCTATCGTTTCACGGAACCGGGTGAGGTAACATCACCCCACAAAACGCACGTGATGAAAAGGATGGATCGATGAACAAACGTGACGCGCTGTTAAGCCTGCTGGATGACTCTCAGCAGCCCTCCTATATTCCCGCCGCCTTTTTCCTCCATTTCCCGCCCGCCTTCCATGCAGGTCAGGCCGCAGTCGAGAAACATATCGAGTTCTTCCGCCATACCGGGATGGATGTCGTCAAAATTCAATACGAACGCACCTTCCCCAAGGTTGATGCGATTCAGAAGCCAGAAGATTGGGTCCACATGCCGCGCTATGGGGTGGACTTCTTCGAGGGACAGCTCAAGGCAGTCGAAGGGCTGGTCCAGGCGCTGAAAAGCGAGGCGGTCGTGATCGTGACCCTGTATTCACCCTTTATGTGTGCCGGACACGCCACCGGCAGCGACCTGCTGGTCCAGCATCTTCAGCAGGACCCTGAAGCGGTCAATAAGGGCATGGAAGTCGTCACCGACAGTCTGCTGACGTTTGTGCGCGAGTGCGTCAAACTTGGCGTGGACGGCTTCTATACCTCGACACAGGGGGGCGAGGCCGATCGATTTGAGGACCCCGGCATCTTCGACATCGCCATCAGGCCCTATGACCTGGCGATGATGAACGAAATCAACGAGACCTGCCAGTTCAACATTCTGCATGTCTGCGATTATGCCCTGGGCTATGACGATTTCTCTCGATTCCGCGATTATCCCGGTGATGTCGTCAACTGCCCGCTTCATCTGGGCGATGGCGAGATCACGATGAAAGCGGCAGCCGACCTGTTTAAGCGCCCCTATATGGGTGGGTTGGAGCGTCTGGGCATCCTCGCTAACGGAACCGCGCAGCAGGTGCGGCAGGCCACCGAAGCCGTGCTGCGCGCAGCGCCCGAACGGTTCATTCTGGGGGCGGATTGCACCGTACCCAGCGAAACCCCCTGGGACAACCTGAAAGAGGCCATCGACACCGCGCATGGCTGGGAGCGTTAGCCAAAACCCAGGCTGCTGAATATCTGGCCGGGAGCGGCCCAGGGATGCAGACAGGTCGCTGCGCCGCGGCTAATTCGACTTGTCGCGCGGTGCTCGACCCGACAGCAGCACGTTGACCACCAGGGCGGCCATCAGGACGACGCCTCGGATGAAGTCCTTCAGGAACACGTCGATGCTGGCGATACTGTCCAGGCCATTGCGCAGCGTGCCATAAATCAGCAGGCCGATGACGGTCTGCGCGATGCCGCCGCGCCCACCGGTCAGCGCCGTGCCGCCCAGCACCACCGCCCCAATCGTGTCGATCAGATAGCTTGGGATCGAGACCGGTTGCGAGCCGCCCAGTCGTCCGGTGCTGATGATGCCCGCTAACCCGGCGGTGAAACCACAGATCGTCATCCCGGCAATGAGAATCATGTCGGTGTTGACCCCGGCGAGGCGTGCCGCCGGTTTGCTGGCACCGGTCATATACACGTAGCGCCCGAAGCGCGTATAGCGCAGCACCAGATACCCGGCCAGCAGCGTGATGGCTGCCACGATGATGAGCACCGGCACATCACCGACCACCGGCACCGGAATCTTCCCGCTGCCCAGAAAACTGGAGATTGGCGGCACGTTGTTATTGACGCGCCCCTTACTCACGTAGTTATTGAGGCCGGCAGCCATCAACCCCATAGCGAGCGTGGTCATTAAGGTCGGTATTCGAAAGCGCGTGCTGGCGACTCCGTTGATGAAGCCCAGCAGCGTCGCCACCCCGATCGCGGCCAGCACCGGCCAGGGTTCCTCGATCTTCATATTGGCGTACAGCGTCGTCGCGATTGTGCCTGACAGACCAGCAATTTCGGCGATGCTGAGGTCGATCTCACCCAGCAGCAGAATGAAGGTCATGCCCGTAGTAAAAATCGCCAGAGTCGAGATTTGCGCCAGAATGTTTCTGAGGTTGATCGGACGCAGGAAGCTATCCGAGGCCAGGCTGAAGAACAGCCCGAGGGCCAGCAGGGTCCAGACGGGCGCGAGGGCCGTCAGGCGGCGGACCCACACGTTGGAACTGGGTGCGATGCGCGATAGAAAGTCCGACTTGGAAGATTCGATGCTCATATCAGCCTCAGTAAAACATCTTTATTTAGATTTTCATTTTTCATTCGCGCCACCACTTCGCCATGTGACATGACCAGGATCCGGTCCGATACCGCCAGGATGGTCTCTGGCTCTGTCGAAACCACCACCACGCCATAGCC
>JAIOHO010000781.1 GCA_019912905.1 Anaerolineae bacterium | reverse complement strand
TGGTCGGGTAGGCATCTGGCGAGCCACCTCAAGGGCGCTTTTCCAGATACCCCCCACCGAACCGGACGTGAATCTTTCAATTCATCCGGCTCTCCAGAGTTTTCAGTTACGCAATCTGGGAGTAGATTGCCCCGCGTGGATTTTGTTGTGACAATCCTCGCAGACGATCAGGGTCTTGCGTTGCATCGCAATCATGGCTGTCACCCAGGGTGGCCGCTCATTGCGCCCTGACCAGCGTCGTTTCAAATCAGCCAACTTGCGAATATGGTGCACCTCACAGTTTTTGCGAGAGCCACACAATTCACAAGTGTCCATCTGAAGTCGTCGGATCAGGTCGGCGCGGTAATGAAAGGTGAAGTAGCGTCGGTCATTAATGGGTTGTAGACCCGGTTTAACAACCTTCAGTGGAATACCGCCCCAGTGGATACGGCGAATACCGCTGTTGGTGGGAACGTCCACTTGCAGCACCTTATAGTGCTGTCCACCTACGGTGAGTGTGGCGCGATATTTGCGATACACTTGCCTGACGCTCAACCTGTACTTGTGCGCCAGGGTCTTGACCAGACTTTCTTGCATAGTCGTTTTGAGATCTTTCAGGTGATGGCGGTTGACAGCAAATTTGTAGTATTCCGCCAGACCCTGAAACCGCTGTTGGTAGATGTAGATGATGTTGGCATCGCTGTAGTGGAGCAGGTTGGCATCATGGAGGCTTTTCCCGTTCCGCATATAGTCCTGCCGCAGGCGATTGACCAATCCATGAGGTACACCCAGGCGTACATGACCATTTACACCACGTCGCTTGGCTAACCTTCCCGGTACTTCCGAGAGTTTGTCATTGGCCCAGTAGGTACTGATGGCATAGCCCAGAAACTGCGCCTGTCGTGTTTTGGCGTGGGTGATGAGTGTCTTGGTCTGGCTCAGTTTGAGCTTGAGCCGTTCCCGAAGGAACTCACCGATTTCTGCTTTGATGGCTTCCGCTTCTTGGCGTGGCCCGATGAACGCCAGAATGAAATCGTCCGCATAGCGCACATATTTCAGTCGGCGAAAGTTCGGATCGTCGCGGTCACCACTGGGTATTTGACGCCGTTCCTGTTCCAGTTGTTCGACGCGTGCGCGATCACCCCGTTTGCGTGCTTGGCGGATAAGATGGTTCATCTGTACATAGGCTGGGTTTGGCGCACGGGTCTTGCCTCGCGTGTAGCGTGGGATGAGCACATCTTCGATAAACACATCCATTTCATGCAGATAGATGTTGCTCAGAAGTGGGCTGAGAACACCGCCTTGTGGGGTTCCACTGTAGCTGAGGTGGTATTTCCAACCCTCCATGATGCCTGCCTTCAAGCCCATGCGAATGAGATTGAGCAGGCGTCCATCATGAATATCCTTGGAGAGCATATCCATAAGCACGTCGTGGTCGATATTGTCGAAGCAGCCTTTGATGTCGCCTTCAATGAACCATATCGCGCCGCCAAAACGCTGGTGAACCGCTTGCAGGGCTGTATGGCAGCCCCGGTTCGGTCGGAAACCGTGTGAACTCTCCCGAAAGCGGGGTTCATAGTAGGCTTCCAACAGCATACGCAGCGCTTCTTGCAGCAATTTATCCGTAAAGTTCGGGATGCCCAATGGGCGTGTTCCTTTCCCGGACTTTTTCGTGATGTAGATACGGCGCGATGGGCGAAAGCGAAATCGCTCATACCGCAGCGCTTCAATGAGGCTGTGAATTCGTTTCAGGCTCATGCCGTCGACAGTGTCATTCTCTGTTCCCGGCGTTAAAGCCCCCGCATTGCGGTATATCTTGGCGTAGCCAGCGAGGTACAGGTCTTCGCTGAACAAGCTGCGATATACACGAGTGAGTGGTATCCGTTTTTCTCCCAGTTTGCGTAGTGCTTGAAGAATGTGTTCGGCGGTTTGCATTGCGCATACCTTTCATACTCTTCTTGCGAAAACTCCTGACCTCCTTCGCCCCGTAGTTGGTGTTAGCCAACCGCCCTGGTGGGTCGTTACGCCCACGACTACTATGAGGTCTCCGTCGCCATAGGGTTCGCACCCCGTAGGCGATCCCGTAGTACGGTCATGAGTGACGTGTCTAGAGTGACTTAGGGTGTCCGTTCGTGACGTGATAGGTCTCGTTGACCTTCGTTCCTACTCGGAAGTTTTCACACCTCGGCTTTCATAAGGTGCTGCGAGTAGGGCTTGACCACAGCCGTTGTGTCAAGGGAGGGCGGTTTCTCCAACTGGTCACTGGACTTCAGGCAATTCAGCTTTACCCATATCACTCAGGTCTCGGGGTTCCACTCCGCTAAACGGCTTCGCGGTTCGCCCCTTTTCCGACATGCTGTTGTCCCCTTTGGGTTTCCCCGCCAGGTAAGTCGATGACCTCGCAGGTATTCTCTTCAACCTGCGGTACTTCAAGTACAATCTCTCATGCCGCCATACGGCGCACATAGCCCCCACCAGTGAACGTGATGCAGGAGGGTGTCGGACACAGATCGCGCAGCCGCGCCAGCGCGTCGGACGTGGGATCGTCGAGATCGACGAAGACCGCAGGCAGCGCCAGCAGGTCACGTTCATCGCCACGCCGGTAGCGCGTCAGCCCGCGCCGCCGCAGTCCGACGGCAACGAACGCGCCCCAACCGAGCCGGTTGGCTGCCAGCAGCCTTTGTAGCGCATCGTGTAGCTGGCCGGGTCGGTTGAGCAGGATATGTCTTGAGGGTGTACGATGCTGCCCATCCGGATGGATGGCGGTTAGCGTCAGGCAGGCAAGGTCGAGATAGTCGCTGCACCGCGCCAGTAGCGCTTCGAGGAAAACGGTGGTGTCCGACGGGATCAGAACATCGCTAGCTGCACCGGTTCCGCTTGCTTGCGTGTGCGTTTCGCCACGAAAGGGCGTTTCGGCACGGTAGCCTCTGGCGTATCATCCGGCACGGCCAGCAGGTCGAGTTTCTTGCGGCGCTTCGGCTGACGTTCTGGCGCTGATTCGGATTGCAGTTGTGCGGATAGCTCCAACTGAAGCGCTTCGTCGCGCACGTCTTGCATGGCCTGAAACACGTCCAACTGGATACCTTCGGTGAACTTCGTTATCGGTTTCAGCCCCAGCGCCTGCTGCGCCAGGTTAACGATCTGCGCCGCAGCTTCATCCTCACAGCCCGCAAACACGAAACGATGCTGCTTCAACCAGCCGCGCACGTAGCGGAACAGCTTCTCGATGTGAACCGGATATTTGAGGAAGTCCGGATCGCGCAGACCGACAACCGTGTTGGTGCCCTCGTCGTCCTGCACGCCATCCGTCAGCGCGATGAGCAGTTGCGCCTGCAATTTCGCCCGCTTCGCTTCGTCATGCACCAGATGCACGCTGTCGAGGTAGCTCCCAACATAATGTACCAGCCGACCGGTATCATTACTTATGGCGGGTTTTGCCAGCGGGGTAAATTGGCGGGGCGCTTCGTCTTCGACCAGCACACCGCCCAATGCTAACCCGGCCAGGATGAGGGGGTCATGATGTAAAGGCGTTTCGTCAACCGCTTCAGCCGTGATTTCGACATTCCAGTAGGCGGCATCCTCAGCGTCGATCTCGCTCTGCCCGGCGCTGGCTTTGAACATCTCACTGGGATCGAGCAGGGTTTCATCCTTCGCAATCGCTGCGAGCAAAGCCTCCTCGAAACCGGTTTCGCCTTCCGTGAGGGCATCCAGCCCGGTCAGGCCGATGTTGCCCGTCAGCAGCTTGGCGGCGCGCTGTTTGCGACTCATCAACTGAACGGCGGTATGTTCCATCGTGCCTTCCGCGAAAATGTAGAAGGTCTTGCACTGGCCGTGCGTCTGGTTCAGCCGGTAGGCCCGTGCCGCCGCCTGCATCATGGTGGATAAGTTGAAGGTGATTTCGTGGAAGATCAGCGTCGGGAAATGGATGAGGTCGAGGCCCGTCTTGACCAACTCAGGGTTGCACACCACCACATTGATTCCGGCGGCGATCTGCTGCTCGATGACCCTCTCGCGCCGTTCGGCCTGG
>JAIOHO010000780.1 GCA_019912905.1 Anaerolineae bacterium | reverse complement strand
AGGCATTGAGCGCCAGAATCGCCGGGCGGCTGCTGCCAAACAACGCCACTGCCAGGGCGAAAATCAGCGGCCCGAGGAACGCGGAAAATTTCTCCATGACCCCAAACAGGCCGAAGAATTCACCGCTTTTCGAGGCCGGCGACAGGGTGGCATACAGGCTGCGGCTGAGGGCCTGACTGCCGCCCTGAACCATGGCAACCATCCACGCCAGGAACCAGAATTCGATGGTCGAGCGCAGGATAAAGCCCCACACCGCGATCACGCTATAAACGACCAGCGCCAGGAGGATACTGCGCTGCGTATCTAGCCCGGTCACCCATCCGGCGACCAACCGCTGCCCAATGAGCCATGCGAAGACGAGTCCAACTGCCTGCACAGCCAGAATCAGGCCCAGAATCGCAGGCAGGCTGCTGGCGCTGACTGGGGCCAGAACCTCGAATCCGGCAACTGACAGGAATCCGCTGCTGCTGGCGGGATTGCGAATCTCCAACCCGATGATTTGCAGCAGATGCTCACCCGCTTCCTCCGCCGCAACCATCTGCGTCAGCCCATAACGCGGCGCGGCGCTGTAAGCGTCGATAATCAGCGGCACGGCAGCGCCATCGGCGTCTTCGGTCCACACCGGTTCGCCATCCAGCAGCGCCTGCCACTGGCCCAGGTCCGGCCCGCTGTTGTAGGTGATCACCACCTCCTGGCCGTAAAAGTGGAACGTGACTCCGGCCAGGGGGTCCCTGCTGACCACATAGGCCCGGTCGCCCCCGGTTTCTGCGGGATCATCGGCAGCAACAACCGGTCCCCAGCCGCCCTCAAGCTTCACCGCCGCATCCTGAACCGAGTACACCCCGGTTCCCACGGCCTCCGCCACCGTCTCATAAGGTGGCAGCAGGACCCCGGTCAGACTCTGTGGCAGGACCTGTGCGCCGACCATCCCTACCACCGGCAGCGCCACCAGGTTAAAGAGAATAAACGCCAGGTAAAACGGACGCCGCGTCTTTGTCCTGCTCGGCAGCCAGCCGAAAATCAGGCTGAAGGGGATACCGACAAACTGGACCAGCAGCAGCGCCAGGATCAACTCCGTCGCGCTGAAGCCGAGTTCCGTGCCGTAAATGGCCGCCACGCCGATAATCGTGCCGATGGCATCGTTGTAAATCAGGAAGGCGATCAGAAATTTGAACAACTCACGGTAGCGCCGCGCGTCCTTGAGCGTTTCCCAGATTCGTTGAAAACTGGCCGTGGCGACGTGGACGCCATCAGCCAATTTTGCGACGGCGGCAGGCGGTTCCGGCACCTGTCGAAAAATGGGGATCGAGAACAGCGCCCACCACAATGCCACACTCAAGAATGACCAGCGCGCGCCCTCTTCGAAGCCCAACTGGAAGATCATGACGACGTTGATCGCCAGCAGCAGACCGCCGCCCAGGTAACCCATCGCGTAGCCGCGCGTCGAGACGGCATCCTGATCGGCTTCGCGAGCCACATGCGGCAGCAGCGCGTCGTAAAAGGTGTTCGCGCCGGTAAACCCGATCCGCGCGACGATCATCACCGCCGACGCCAGCAGCCAATCTCCCGTACCGACCAGCACCAACGCCGCCGTCCCCACCACGCCGATGCCGACGAAGATCGACAGGAAGCGCTTCTTGCCGCGCATGAGGTCCGAGATCGTACCCAGGATAGGCGACAGCACCGCCGTAATCAGCAGCGCCACGCTCAGGGTCAGGCTCCAGTAC
>JAIOHO010000779.1 GCA_019912905.1 Anaerolineae bacterium | reverse complement strand
GCCATTGACGACCCATCCCGAGTCCGGCTGCAACGCCAGTGCGCGGTCGTAGGCTGTCAGCGCTTCTTCGTAGCGTTTGACATAGCGCAGCACCTGCCCCAATTTTGACCAGCTTGAGGCGTGAGTCGGGTCGGTTTGGGTGGCGCGCTGAGCGGGGTGTACGGCTTCTTCATACTGCCGCAGCAGAATGAGCGTTTCGACCACGTTGTACCAGTGCCAGACCTCGTTGGGATCGTAGCGCGCGGCGCGTTTGAAACTCAGCAGTGCCTGTTCGAGCTGGCCGTTGAGCTTGAGCGACAGGCCGTAGCCGTTGTGTGCCCAGGCATATTCCGGCGCGAGACGAATGGCCTGCTCATAAGCCTTGATCGACTCAGGATATTCCTGAAGCAGCCGGTACACCTGGCCGAGCTTGGCCCAACTGTTGGGGTGGGCCGGGTCCTGCTGGAGGGCTTTTTCCAGCAGCGGGATGGCTTCGCGGTGGCGGTTCATGCTCAACAGGACATCGGCCTGGTTGCACCAGTGCCACACGTCGGAGGGGTTGATCTCGGCGGCGCGTTCGTAGCAGGCCAGCGCCTGCTGGATTTTGCCCATGCGCTCCAGCACGATTCCCTTGCCATTCCAGGCGAAGGCGTAATTGGGCTGGCTTTCGAGCGCGCGGTCATAACAATCGAGGGCTTCATCATAGCGGCCCAGCACCCGCAGCGTTCGCCCCCGGCGCGCCCAGGCCCAGGCATAGTCGGGTTTGAGGGCGATGGCGCTGTCGTAGGCTTTCAGCGCTTCTTCCAGCCGTCCCAATTCGGTCAGCGAATAGCCCTTGTCCATCAATTCGCGGGCTTCCAGCGCCGGGCCAGTGACTTCGAGCACGGCGGGCTGGCCGAAGACGATTTCGTAAGTCTGCGACAGCCAATCGACAATCATGCCCCAATCCGCCGGGCGATCTTCGGGGTTCTTTTCCAGGCAGAACAGGGCCAGGTCGCGCAGCGGCTGTGGGATAGTATCGTGTTCTTCGGGCCGAAAGCGCGGCGTCCACTTCACATGGGCATCCAGCCATTCGCGGAAGCGGCGCGCCTCGAACACATGCCGTCCCGTGAGCATCTCGTACAGCACACAGCCAAACGCGTAAATATCGGAGCGCACGTCCACCGACAGCGAACGGCATTGTTCCGGCGACATGTACGGTGCGGTGCCGACAATCGCCCCCACCCGAGTCAGCGGCACCGCTCCGTGCGGCACAGGTTCGTCGGCAGAGACGGTTTCATCCAGTGCCAGCGGGATATCTTCGACTTCCAGCGAACGCACCAGGCCAAAATCGGTGACTTTGGCGATGGCGTCGTGGGTGACCAGGATGTTGGCCGGTTTGAGATCGCGGTGTACCAGGCCGGGCATCTTACGCGTGGCATGCTGCATCCCCAGGGCGATGTGCAGGCCAAATTCGATCGAGTGGCGCAGGTCGAGCCGGTTATGGTCGATCCAGCCGCGCAGGTCCGGGCTGTAGCCTTCCTCCGCGCTGATATGCTCCAGAAAAATATGTGGGCGGCCATTGATATTCTGCACCAGCCGGGCCTGGACGACATGGCGATGTTTTTCCAGGCGGACCCAGGTGACGGCTTCGTTGTTGAAACGGCTGACGGCGCGCTCATTGTTGAGGAAGCGGCTCTGGAAGGTCTTGATGGCGACCGGTTCGCGCTGGTCGTGGTCATAACACAGGTAAACGATGCCCATGCCGCCGCGCCGGGTTTCCACCACTTCATAGCGGTCTTCGATGCGGTCGCCGACGTTAAATTCATCTTCGGCAGCTTCCGTCATGCGTCGGGGAAGCGGACCCAGCTTAAGGCCGCTGGCATCCAGTTCGACCGAAGCCTGATCCTGAATGGCCCCTTTTTCGACGCGGGTTTCATCAGAGATGAGTTCTTCATCATCACTGGTCGCCAGCAGCTTGTCCTCGACCCCATAATCGACGATGGTCGCCGAGGACTGAGTCAGGAACGACGAATCATCCACGTTCTGGGGCGGCTCGGCGTAGCGGGTTGCGTCGCTGTCTTCCTCCGAGGCCATCTGATCACGGTAGGCACTCATCAACCCATCGAGCGCCTCGCGGTCAAGCTGCACCAGCGGCTCGTCCTCGGCCAGCGTCCACATGGCGACGGCCAGGTTACGCGCCGAAGGATGCGTTCGTGCGCAGTACAGCACCCAGGAGGTGAAGTCCCGCAGCATCCGCCGGGCCAGGTCCCGGTCCTGCGGTGCACTGGCAGCTTGCAGGGCCTTGTCATAGGCGATCAGGGTTTTGCCGACATAAAACACCCGCAGCCGGTGATCCTCCGTCAGCGCGTGCTGACCGCACAGATCGCCCAGCGCGAACAGGTCGTTCAGGTGGCTGCGGCGCAGGGCCAGCCGACCGAGCGTGCGAATGTCCGGGTCGGGGTCTGTTGCAAAGTAATCGAATCGGTCGGCCTGATGCCGTTTCCGTAAGAAGATGCGGACTTCATCCGGCGGCAGTTCAGCAGGATGACGTCCGCTTTGTGGCAAATTCATGTCGATTGTTCTGTTCCGGCTTCAAATCGCAGCCCATCATCATCCGTTGCGTAAGCGTAGATAGTATCACCCGGTTCAAACGAATCTTCAACTATTCGGGCGCTCAGCGGACGGGTGACATAACGCTCGATCGCACGTCGCAGGTGCCGCGCACCATTATCCGGGTCGGCTCCCTTGCTCAGCACGTATGCCCGGGCCTCGTCGGTGAGCACCAGCTCGTATTTCTGGTGTGCCAGCCGGTCGTGCAGCTCGTGCATTTCGATGTCGAGTATCTTGCTCAGGGTGTCTTCCGCCAGTGGATTGAAGATCAGAACTTCGTCGAGCCGGTTGAGGAATTCGGGCCGGAAGAAACGGTGAAGCTCCGCCGTGAAGCTGTCCTTGCGGTGCTGCGTCGCCGTAAAGCCGACCGCTTTGGCGCTTTCCTCCGTGCCGATGTTGCTGGTCATGATAAATACCGAGTGACGGGCATCGACCACGCCGCCGCGCGCATCGCTCAGACGGCCTTCATCGAATACCTGCAAGAAAATGTCGAAGACCTCCGGGGCCGCCTTTTCGACTTCGTCCAGCAGCACGACGCTGTAAGGCCGCCGCCGCAGGGCATCGGTCAGTTGTCCGCCGCGCTGCGTGTCCCGATAGCCGGGCGGTGCGCCGATCAAGCGGGCGACCGTGTGCGAATCGTGGAACTCGGACATATCCAGGCGCAGCAAGGAGTCCTCGTCGCCAAACAGATTTTCCGCCAGCGTGCGGGCCAGTTCCGTTTTGCCGACGCCCGATGGACCCAGAAACAGGAACACCCCCACCGGGCGGTTCGGATCGCCCAGACCGGCGCGCGCGGTTTTGATGGCCGATGCCACCGCTTTTACGGCTTCATCCTGGCCGATAACGCGCTTCAGGAGCTGATCTTCCAGGCGGGCCAGCCGCTGGCGTTCATCTTTGGTGAGGTCGTTGACGGGGATGCCGGTCCACTCGGACAGGACGTCCGCAATCGTCTCCACATTGACGACGGCCTCATTGTCCAGGTTGGTATCTTCCTCGTCATCCGGCGATACCGAGCGGATGATGACGCGGGTGCAGGCTTCGTCCAGCAGGTCCAGCGCCTTGTCCGGCAGCCGCCGGTCCGGGAGATAGCGCACCGACAGGCGCACGGCGGCTTCCAGCGCTTCCGACCGAATCTGGACTCCGTGATGATCCTGCAAGCGATCTTTCTGACCGGCCAGGATCGCCAGCGTATCCTGCTCGGAAGGTTCTTCGATGTCGATGGTGCGGAAGCGGCGCGTCAAGGCCGGGTCCTGGGCGATCGCACGGCGGTATTCTTCGTGCGTGGTCGCCCCGATGCACACCAGTTCGCCGCGTGCCAGCGCCGGTTTGAGGATGTTGGCCGCGTCCAGGTTGCTGTCAATCGTGTCGCCCGCGCCGACGATGGTATGAATTTCGTCGATGAACAGAATCACGTTGGCCGCCCGCTTGACCTCATCGACGATGCCGATCAGCCGTTCCTCGAACTGACCGCGCAGGCTCGTCCCGGCGACCAGGGTGCCAATCTCGATCTGCACCACGCGCCGGTTGAGCAGGGAAGGCGGCGCGCTGTCATGGGCGATGGCATAGGCCAGCCCTTCGACCACCGCCGTTTTGCCGACTCCGGCATCGCCCAGCAGCAGCGGGTTATTTTTCTTGCTGCGGGCCAGCGTGCGCGCCAGCGACCGGATTTCCCGCTCGCGCGAAATGGCCGGTTGAATGTGGCCCTCGCGCGCCTGCTGCGTCAGGTCGCGGCCATACTTATCCAGCAGCGGCGTGGGCAGGTGATGATCGCTGTCGGAAATCAGATCGTTGTCCAGGCGGCGCACATCGCGTTCCAGGGCGCGATCCAGGTCCTCGAAGGCGAAACCGACTTTCGGCTCGACCATCTCAGGGAAGCCTTCGTCGCTTTCTTCCATAATCAGGCGCTGAAGCCACAGGTTGATGTCGAATCCCAGGTCCATCAGGATGCGCACCGGCACGCTTTCGCCTTCTTGCAGCAGGGCCATCATGAAGTGGTTTTCGTTGATTTCATCTTCTTCTTCGCGCTCCGCCAGGAAAATCGCCAGGGACAGGATCATGGCGGCACGCGGCGTCAGTGGCAGCACTTCTTGCAGGCGGTCTTCACCCCCGCCCACTTCGCGGCGGATCGCGCGGCGCACTTCATGAGGATCGAGGCCCGCCCGGATCAGCAGTTTGCAGATCGGGCCGCTTTCATTGCGGGTGGTCGCCATGAACAGATGCTCCACCCCCATGTAATTGTGCCCCATCTTATGCGCTTCTTCGCCCGCCCCGCGCAGCAACGGCGCGCAGCGTTCGCGGATTTCTCGTTCTGGAATATCGGGAGAAGGCGTCAAGGTCGAACCTCTATCCTAATTATTGCGGTCTCCTATTGGTAAGTTAAGTATACCAACTGCGCGGCGAATCCGGGAACTTTTATGACTTTATTTATATGTCACAGTGCCCTTATCAACTTCCGGCGGCGCAGGCGAAAGGAGAGATATGACACGGCGTCGGCCCCGGAAAGCCAAATCGCATATAATGTGAAACAATAATAACGCAGAAGGAGTTGAAGGATGGCCGATAAACCGCAGTTCAAGTTCATGGAGCTGTTCTTCCTGGCGCGAAGGCCCAAGCTGGGGGGCATGCCGGAGGAATGGATCGAACCATCTCAACCGGAGCAGTTCGACGCACAGATTGTCCGATCCGATTTTGTGATCGAGTCCGAGCTGGCTGGCTTCAATCTTGCTGGCTCCGCAATCGTCAAACAAGATTTGCAGGATCTGCGGATCTATCTGCTCAAAGCCTATTTTCGTTCGAACACCCGGGCCAAGTTCCAGCAAAATCGGTACTTTCTCCAGCAGTGGATTCTGGTGCTGGGGACGTTCCTCACCGCCCTGGTCGCCGCTCTGACCTTTACGGTCAACCCCGGCGCGCCTGCGGCAGCGGTCCGCGATGCAGCCGGAGCCGCTGCGGAAGTGACGGCTGTTCCGGGCGCAGAGGACATCCCACCACCAGCTCAGGAGGAAGTGGTTCCCAACCTGCCCACCACGACCCAGGCCCGAATCTCGGGCATCATCACCGCCATTGCGACCTTTGTGACGACGATCGTCTCATCGCGTGCACAGGGGGATCAGGCTCAATACAACTGGTATTTGCAGCGAACCGTGACCGAAGAACTGCGCCGCCATTACTTTCTGTTTCTGGCCCATCTGCCGCCTTACCACACGGAGAATTATGCCGAGGTGCTGGAAAGCAACGTGGTTCAGATCGAGCGGCAGCTTGACCAGCGCGGCGGCTCGACCGAAGCCACCGAAGCGCCGCCGCGTAACCCGCACACCGAGGACGAGCTTCAGGCGCTCGTTGATTTATATCGCGCCAAACGGGTGCAGGTCCAGACGGTGTTTTACGATGCCCGCATCAAAGAGAATGCCTACAACGCCGACTTTGTGTCTACGGTCGGCGTGATCCTGGTCGCAGGAGCAACCCTGCTGTCCACGCTGAACATCGTGCTCGGCGCGCCCGTGCTGATTCTGTTCATTGCGCTGCTGCCCGTGTTTGCGGCGCTGCTGGTTTCGTTCGAGAAAATCTATGGTTGGGGACGGCAGATCACGCTGTACAAGAATGCGCTCGACCGCCTCTCGGTGGACAACACCATTCCTCCGGCGATCGGGCGCAGGCCGCGGACGACCTATCTTCAGGTATTCATCGATTATGTCACCGCGGTCGAAAATACCCTCCAGAATGAGGTCAGCCAGTGGGGGCAGGCCGTGCTTAAAGATGGGTCCAACGTCAGCAGCCTGTCCGCCAAAGAAACGCTCGATCTGGCGCTGGCGAAGTCGAACCTGCCGCCCGATCAGATCGAGATCGTTCGCCAGATGTTCGAGCAGCAGCCCTGATCGGAGTCGAATGGATTGAGGGCTTAAGGACTCTTGACCCGGTGCGCGCTGCAAGCGCACTTCGCACCAGGTCTCACGGCGTCTCGGCGGTGCCGTTCGCCAGCGTCACCGTCGGGGCGGGACGCGCGGTCGTGGTCGCCGCCGACTGCGGCGTATGACTCAGGTTGATGAGCAGCAGCGCGATGACCACAACCGCAGCCACTGCTGCGATCAGCACCGCCGGGCGCAGGCGTGGGCCGCTGCGCTTGCCGGAGGGAACTGCATGTCGAGTGGATTCGAGCAGCCAGGTTTGCATCAGCCCGCAGGTGAGTTCGATGCCGCCCATCCGGTGGCTGATGACCTCACGGTATTCCAGGCTGCGCAGCGCTGCGTTCACGGTCACATGATCCAGGGGGTATTCGCCATCCACCAGCCAGTCGCTGATGGCTTCCGGGGTGATAGTCTTGAGCGGGTCTTCATAACGCAGGCGGCAGACGGCCAGCATGACCAGTTGTTCCGTATCGGTCGAGTCGGTCCACAGACTTGCCAGTTCTTCCGTGCTGGCGTGGTAGACCCCCGGCAGCAGGGTGCGCACCAGTTCGGGCGTGGTGGTCATCGCGTCCGGGTGAGTGGCGTGGTACTGGTAGATGTGATGCGCGAAACGCTGGAGCAGCTGCGGATGCCCGCCGGTGGCCCGGTGCACGGCGATGACGGCATCTTCCGTCACAGCGTAAATGCCGGGGTGCCGCAGCAGCCAGCCGGTGGCATCGGCGGACAGGTACGTCAGGCGCAGCACGTTGGCGGGCGAAACCAGCGGGTTTAACCGCGCCAGGTCGCCCTCCCGTTCGAGAGGAATGGTGAGCAGGATTTTGAGCTGCGGATGCTGCTGGAGCAGGTCATTGAAAAAATCGAAGGTTGCGCCGGGCCAGCCTTCGCCCACTTCGGCATCCAGCCAGACATGCGCGTCGTCCATCAGCAGCACCAGCTTGCGATGCGGGCGGATGATATGGAAGATTTCGGGCAGCCAGGTCTCGACAAACCAGATACGCAGCATAGGAATATCCGCTGGCGGCTCCGGTACACGTGTCAGGGTGATGTCGCGCCCGGCCAGCGCTCGCATCGTCCCATCGAGGATCGCCCGAATGAGCTGATTCTCGCTGCTCAGGTCGATCGTTCTGAGCGGCAGATAGATGCCCAGGAACTGGTCATCGAACACCGAATTGAAGCGCAGCAGCAGCGCACTCTTGCCCAGCCAGTGCTGTCCCTCAAACGCCAGTGCGCCTTCCGCCGCCGCCTCTTTCAGGTAATGATCCATACGGGCGAGTTCCACCTGACGCCCGGCAAACGGGGCCAGCGGGTCGCCGGGGCGAAATGGATTGGTCGAGGGATGAACGTTCATAGTCTAAGTGTAATTCGAATCGTTGGCTGGGGGCAAGGTTGGTGTATAATTCTGGCGGCGCATTTCAAATCCATGACGGCCTGTTGACTTCATGCTTGTCGGTCGAACGATCCGGGCGGTTCCGTTGGGCCGCGCTTATTCGTGGTCAGGGGTTTCCTCAGCGAACCCAAGGTTTTCGCTGCTTCTAGGGGGGATTCGGTAGAAGGACCCAGGGTGCGCGCCTGATCAGTTTGCGCCAATCTCTACTCGCCTGTGAATCAAGTGCGGGCGGGATAGCGTCCATTTACACGTTCATTTCAGTCACGTAACGAGGTTCCATGTCATCGACATCACACGCGCCCCGCGCCCTGGCTCTGGTTGGGATGCCGGGGGCAGGAAAAACGCTGTGCGCCGCTCACCTGCAAGAACGAGGATTCGCGCATTATCGCTTCGGCAGCATCGTCGTGAATGAGGTCATCCGGCGCGGCCTGGAAGTCAACCCGGCCAACGAACGGGTGGTCCGCGAAGAGCTTCGCGCTCGTGAGGGCATCAACGCCATCGCGGTGCGGGCGATGCCTCATCTGAAGACTGCCCTGGAAAGTCACCGCAGCCTGGTTATCGACGGCCTGTATGGGTTTGGAGAATATAAACTGCTGCACCGCGAGTTAGGTGCCACGATGGTGGTCATCGCCATCGTCAGCGCGCGCCACCTGCGCTATGCCCGCCTGACCGAGCGGCCCGAACGCCCGTTGACCCAGGCCGAGGCCGAGGAGCGCGATTTTCGGGAGATCGACATGCTTGAGAAGGGCGGCCCGATCGCCATCGCCGATTACACCCTGCTGAATAATCGGGCGGCAGCGGATTTGCTGCGCGCACTGGATGCCCTGACGGATCAGCTTGGCTTTTACCCCTGAACGCTGTCGAGCTGAGTCTGCACCAGTACGCCAAAGGCGGCGGCGGTCATATCGCTGAGGTCGGAGATGGGGGCCTGCGGCGGCAGGGCACTCGCCAGCGCCTGGGCCAGTCTCCAGGCCCGACTTGCGCGCGGCAGATCGCCCGCCTGGGCGTACAGAATGCCCATCAGAAACGTCGCCAGCGGATGATCGCGCTGGCAGTAGAGCGCTGCGCGTAAGGCGCGTTCGGCTCTGGCGCGTTCGCCATTTTCCAGGTAGAGCGCGGCCCGTAAATAGTGGGCGTCACCCAGCATGGTGTCGATGCGCAGGGCGGTATCCAGGTGCGCCTGGGCTTCTGGCACGGCGCTGCGGTTGGCAAAAATGAAGGCGAGCAGGGTGTGCGCCCCGGCGTGATTGGGGTTATCGGCCAGCAGTTCGGCCAGCAGGCGTTCGGCCTCATAAGTCTGGTCGGTATGCACCGCGTTGACCGCAGCACGGTATAAATCGCCGTTGGCCTGGCCGTTGGCGATGATCGGTTCCAGCGGGTGCTCCTCGGGGTGGCGGCGCGTGACCGGCCCGGACAGAGGCTGAGTGGGCTTCTGGTAGAGCACCAGATTCGGGTAGACGTGCGTGATCCAGTGATCCCGCTGGGCGCGCAGCGCTTCCGAGGAACCCAGCAGCAGCCACCCGCCCGGGTTGAGCGCGGCATGCAGATGTTCTTCCAGGGCTGCGGCGCGTGGGCGCGTGAGGTAGATCAGCACGTTGCGACAGAAAATAATGTCGGCCTGGGGCAGCGGCGGGGTTTCGATCAGGTTCAGATGCTGGAAAGTCACCATGTCACGCAGGGGGGGGCGGATGCGCCAGCCGGCGCTCACGGCCTCAAAATAGCGGCTTTTGAGGTCCGGCGGGCAGTGACGAAATGACCAGTCGCGGTAGATCCCGGCGCGCGCCTGGTCGAGCGCTGCCATGTTCAGGTCGGTGCCGATCAGATGAATCTGCCAGCGGTCCCAGTCTGGCAGGGTTTCCAGCAGGGTCATGGCGACCGAGTAGGGTTCTTCGCCGGTGGCGCAGCCCGCGCACCAGATATGAAGCTCGAGCTGGCGGGCCTCGCGGCGGGCGCGGATGAGCGCCGGCAGCATGTGGGTGCGCAGCAGATGAAATGTATCCGTATCGCGCAGGAAATACGTTTCGCCGATCGTCAGCGCCTGAATCAGCGCCTGCCATTTCGGGGCCGAAACCTGGGTCTGGCGCAGGGTCTGATGCAAACCCGGCAGATCACCGGCGGCGACCTGCTGAAGGATTTCCTGCAAATCGGCCCGGAACCGGGTGTCCACCGACAGGCCGGTGCGCGCCTCAATCAGGCTGCTGAATTCGTCAATCATGCCCCGTAAGTTTCTCGCTCTGATAGGCTATCGGTTTCACGGTGCCACCTGCCGCCATGCTTCGATCCATTCGCGTCGTGATGTTTCACAGGTCAACGAATGGGGATATTTCTGTCTGAACTTGATTAATTGATGCTGGATGGGCCACACAAAACTCGTGATCGTGATAAGCTGATTATAACATGCGCTGGGGGTGAAATAGGGTCAAGTCTTGCCAGCCTAACAAACTGTAACAACAGGCGGGGAGAATTGACACGGAACCTCGCATTTTCTATACTCCGTTCCAGGCCATGTTCAAACGGGAGAAATGTTGTGCCGCGCTTTTTGGCTCTGGTGCTCGTGCTGCTGCTCGGTGGAACGACGATCGTGCTGGCTCAGAATGCAGCCCCCCAGGTGGGCGACCCGCCGATTGCTGCTCTGATTACGGTCGGACCTGCCGATGCAGCGGGCATCGTGACGATCCACGGCGCGACCGGCGCAGTCTTCCCCGGCGCGCAGGTGGCGGTCCGCAATCTTTTTACCGAACAGGTCACCTATACGCAGGCCGGACTGACCGGCTCATTCGAGGCGCGCCTGTTCGGTCCGGGCAGTACCCCCTTCTGGATCAGCCCGGCGGCCAGCATTCCCAATACGGTGCGCAACCGGCCCGGTTCACTGCCCGGCGGCCCGGGGACGATTGTCTACGGTTCGCTGGCAGCGGAGGATGTCGGAGAAGCCCCCGTGACGCAGTTGGTCATTGATGGCTCGCTCGACGACTGGTCGGCTTATCCCGCTGGTAGGCTGCGGCAGGCCAATCAGCAGGATGCCTATGCCCTGCGCAACCGCGAATCATTGTATATGGCGCTGGTGGTCGCTTCGCCGCCCGATGTTTACAGCCGGTTGGCGGTGATCTTCACGCTGGAAGGGGCGACCTACCGGGTCGTGTTTGACCCGCGCCTGCCCGAAGAAGCCGCCACCTGGACACGCCTCAGTCCGCTGGAGGCTGACCTGGGCACCCTGGCGGCTGCCAAGACGCAGGGAGATGCCATCGAACTGCGCATTCCGCTGTCACCGCTGCGCTCGGTGCTTGGCGCGCAGCTCGACAACGCGCAGCTCGACCGGTTTGAATTTCTGGCTGCCGACGACTCGGCCCTGCTCACGGTAAATGTCATTCAGGCGATCCCCCCAGTGGATGAGGTGGACGGCATCGTCTACCCGGCGCGCGCCCGGATGTCCGAGCCGATTCGCTTTTCCGTGGCCGGATCAGTGGCCCAGGGCGCTTCGATCTGGCACGCGGAAGGCCGCCTGAATCAACAGAATTTTGAACCCGGCGACGCGCTGCACATGCAGATGGATGTCACCTTCGATGCGCCCGATCTGCCGGAAACCCTGGTCGGTGTGAGCATGATCGGACAGGTTGGTTTGCAGCCGCTGGTCGGAGCGGACGGCCAGCAGGCCACCGGCGGCGCAGGCAGCAACAACGGCTGGTCCGCCGTGCTGACTCCCAGCGGCCTGCCGATCGACAATCTGCGCAGTGACTTTGTCCTGGGCGAGGCGGTCGTGCCCGCGCCCCAGGTGCTGCGCCGCAACGACTCCCTGATCTTCGGGATCGAATTCGACCTGATGCTGCCGGAAGATCTGCCGGACGGTGTGTATGGGCTGGTGTTCGAGGGCTACGGCCAGATCGCCGATGGCGAGCGGTTTCACTGGGAGGATAACGGCGTATTCGGCTCGGGCGATGGGGTTATCTCCCGCCTCCAGGTCACGCGCCTGCCAGTACTGCTCAACGTCGGCGACGTGCCGTCCAAACGCCTGATCTGGAGCCTGTTTCAGGATAATCCCAGCGAGGGCAGCCGCGGCCTGCTGGCTGATGAGGATCAGGGACATGCGGCGCTGTCGAACCGGGTGCGCTTCAACAGCCCGACCTACATCCTGCCGCCGTTTGCCGCGCCCGACAGTCAGGAGCCGCTGCGTTACGGGCTGGAACCCTATCTGGTCAGCCTGATGACCAATGCGCCGGACAGCACCGGTGCGCCCATCATTCCGTTCGATTTCCCCAGCGGCGAACTGGCCGTCCAAATTACCCGGCCCGACGGCACGCTCGATGACCTGGGCCGCTCCGCCATCGTCCAGAATCGGCTGTCTACCGCAGCGGATGACGACCGGACGCTGTTTGGCGGTCAATCCCAGGTGGATGAGTACCGGTTGACGACTCTCAATCCCATTCTGACGGGCTATCAATTTGCCGGTTACGGCCCCTATGCCATCGACCTGCGCGGCAGTATCGAAGATGCCTGGGGCAACCGCTACGAGGGCGGCGGGACCTATCACGTGCTGATTGCCGAAACACTGGATCTGCTGCCGGGGGTGCTGCCGGGCACGCCGTTCGAAGTGGGCGATCAATTTTATGGCGGGTTGATGGTCTCGCCGGGAGCGCCCGCCGACGTAACCGTGACCGCGCGCATCTACCCGCTGGATGGCAGCCCGATGATCGAACAGGTCATGACCGGGCCAGCAAATACTCACGGTTATTTTGCCGACGATGGGTTTGAATTCACCACGCCGGGCGAATACGTCGTCGATTATGAAGCCCGCTATACGGATGCGCAGGGGCGCTTGTGGGCGGGCAGCCTGCGCAGCGCCGGGGTCATCGGCACGCCCAAAGGCGCATTGATCGCGCACGGACGGCGCGGCCTGAACGATTATTATCCGGGCATCCGTCCGGCCTGGTTCACGTCCCGCCGCTACGACCCGGAATCCGGCCCGCTGCGGTTGATGTCGCCTTATCAGACCGGTGATGTGCTCTGGTATGCCGCGGATACGGATAACACCGTGCGCCCGGCCATGAGTGTGCAGGACACCGCCTTGATGTATGCACAGTGGCTGAGTGACGCCCTGCCGGATTACCGCGCGCCGGACGGCCAGTCGATGGCGCGCCGGGCCGCCCGTGGCGAACTGCCGGTGATTATGATGGGCGATAAACAGCCCGACTACAATCCGGTCCTGCAATCGCTCACCAATGATGCCTATGCCTATTTCAGCGTGGTGCGCCCGGGCCTGAGCGTGCGCCAGTTCGTCCAGGGCAGCGATGACCCCGGTCTGCTGCTGTACTGGGATATGAACGACCCGTACAACGAGCAGATTGGCTCCGGTCTGACGGGCGATCTGGCCGGGGATTACGTGTTCATGTTCGGCGGGGCGGTGGTGCGCAATCCCGACGCCGACATCGCCGAGGCTGCTATCTACGGCTCAGCGGGCTTTGCCATCGAAGATCGGGGGGATACGCTGGGCGCGCGGATTTATCCGCCTTATCGCGGCGCAGCCGGTGGAGCGGATGGCGGTCCGCTGCTGACGGTGCGCGGCGAGCCAGTGACGATGTTCTTCCACCCGACCGGCGTGCGTCCGGGCCAGATTCTGACGGTGGGCGATACGCTGGCCGTGGCCGGTCAGGTCGCGCCGACGCTGGCCTCGAATGTGGATGTCACGATCACCTCACCCGCCGGGGACAGCCGCGAGTTCAGCGGCGAGGCCAATGCCATCGGCTACTTTTATGATCCCGCGAATGATCTCACGGTCGATCAGCCCGGCGTCTGGACGGTCGAGATTCACGTCCAGCAGACTGGGCTGACCTCCGCCGGGGTGGTCGAGCCGCCGTATCCTGAAGGGGACGTGCTGGGCACCGAGGGCGGGCGTTTCAGCGTTTACGTGGTGCCGCCCGATGCCACAGAACTGGCCTGGCATGATACCCGCCAGGACATCGTCATTCCCGGCGCGCTGCCCTATAACTTCAACCTGAATATTCCCGACGGCTGGACCAATGCCCAGGTGGATCATACCGTGACGATTCCCGGTTTTGTGCTGCGTTCCGGCCCGCTGCCGATCAACGGCACGTCCTTCAGCTTCCAGCACAACCCGACTAACCTCAACGCCGTTTTTCCGAATGTCGAAGTCGATGCGCGCCTGCATGGTCCGGCGGCGGCGGACCCGGTGACGCTGACG
>JAIOHO010000778.1 GCA_019912905.1 Anaerolineae bacterium | reverse complement strand
GGCCGCAGGCACCTCGCTGCTGAACGTGGCCGAGCGCAAATGGTCCACTGAAGTGATCGACGCCCTGGAAATCCCGGCGGCATGGTTGCCCAAAACGCATGAAGGGCCAGAGATTACCGGCGTCGTGAATCAGACGGCAGCCGCCCTGACCGGACTCAAGGCCGGTACACCGGTGGTCGGCGGCGGGGGCGACCAGGGAGCCGGCGCGGTGGGCGTTGGCGCGGTCAAGCCGGGCATCATCTCGCTGGTGGTCGGCACGTCAGGCGTCGTCTTCGCCCCGCTCGGTCACTATGCCTATGAGCCGGAAGGCCGCCTGCATGCCTTCTGCCATGCCGTGCCGGGGATGTGGCACTTTATGGGCGTCATGCTCAGCGCGGCGGGCAGCCTGCAATGGTTCCGCGATGCCCTCGCGCCGGGCGAATCCTTCGATCAACTGCTGGCCCCCGCCGCGTCAATCACACCGGGCAGCGACGGTTTGCTGTTTCTGCCTTACCTGAGCGGCGAACGCACACCACATCCTGATCCGCTGGCGCGCGGCGCGTTTGTCGGCCTGACGGTGCGCCACACCCGCGATCACATGGCCCGTGCCGTGCTCGAAGGGGTTGCATTTGGGCTGAAAGACGGTTTTAATCTAATAGCCCAGGCGGGACTGCCCGAAAAGATCGAGGTTCGTGTCAGCGGAGGTGGGGCGCGCAGCGCACTCTGGAAGCAGATTCTGGCCGATGTGCTGGGCGCGACGCTCGTCAGCACCAATTCCACCGAGGGCGCAGCCTATGGCGCGGCACTGCTGGCGGCGGTCGGGGCCAATGTTTATCCGAACGTCGTCGCCGCCTGCGAAGCCACCATCAAGACCAGTGACGCCGTGATGCCAGGGGAGAATCAGGCCGCCTACGAGAAGCCGTACCACCTGTATGCGGATCTGTACCCCGCCCTTAAGGAAACATTTGCAAGAATCTAATGTCCGCTCGTTATGATGGACATTGGAGGGCATTTATTCCGTAACCTAACTGGACGCGCTCATCGCCAGGGCACCTCATTCCGTCCTGGCCGCTCACCCGTCAAACGCCCGCCTTCAGGCAGGTCTTAGCTCAGCACAGGATAAGCTCATGCAATTTGGACCAAATAATAACGGGAAACAAGACCCGGACAAACCACAGAATCAGCCCCCCTTCAAAATTCCAAACTGGGTCTGGCCTGCGGTCTGGCTGCTCATCCTGTTGTGGCTGTTTTTCCGCGTGCCCGGCATGGTGAGTGATCTGGGAACGGACCAGCCCATCGACGTACCCTATTCCTTCTTTTATGATCAGGTGGTCGCCGATAAGGTCTCGCAGATCACGATTCAGGATATGACGATACGCGGCCAGTTTACGCAGGCCGTGACCTGGCCGCCATCCGGGTCTGCCGCCGCGGGGACGACCGCCGCCCGCTCGTCCAATCGGTTTACCAGCACCCTGCCCCCGGTGAATGATCCGCAGCTCCTCGAAACGCTGCGCGCCCATAACGTGGTGGTGACTTCGCAGATGACGGAAACGTCGCCGATTCTGCTGTTTCTGCTGAACTTCGGCCCGATCCTGCTGCTGCTCGGCTTCTTCGTGTGGTCGGCACGGCGGGCACAGGGTCAGGTCGGCAACGTCTTTGGCTTTGGCCGCTCGCAGGCGCGGGAGTACAACGCCGAAAGGCCGCAGGTGACGTTTGCCGACGTAGCCGGTCAGGACAATGCCAAGCAGGAACTGGTAGAGATCGTCGATTTCCTCAAAGAGCCGGATAAATATGTGGCGCTCGGCGCACGGATTCCGCGCGGTGTGCTGCTGGTGGGGCCACCCGGCACCGGTAAGACCCTGATGGCGCGGGCCGTGGCGGGCGAAGCCAACGTCGCCTTCTTCAGCCTGGCTGCCTCCGAATTCGTGGAAATGTTCGTCGGCGTCGGCGCATCGCGGGTGCGCGATCTGTTCAAGCGCGCCAAAGAAAACGCCCCCAGCATCATCTTCATCGACGAAATTGATGCCGTCGGGCGGCGGCGCGGGACCGGCCTGGGCGGTGGTCACGATGAGCGCGAACAAACCCTCAATCAGCTTCTGGCCGAGATGGATGGCTTCGATCAGAATGAGAGCGTCATCCTCATGGCGGCGACCAACCGCGCCGACGTGCTCGACCCCGCCCTGCTGCGTCCTGGCCGCTTCGACCGGCAGGTGACGGTCGGCGCGCCGGACCGTAA
>JAIOHO010000777.1 GCA_019912905.1 Anaerolineae bacterium | reverse complement strand
CCGCCGACCGCGATTCATTTTGTAGACGAAAACGGGGCGTTCCAGCGCCCGTTCGTCTACCGGGTTGCCAACGAATTGAATATGGACACATTCCAGCGGGAATATGTCGAGGAAACCGACGAAAAATATTTCCTGCGCTTTTTCACCAAAGGGGAGACCTATCAACTGCTCGGGTTCATCGAGACGGACATTCACTTTTATGGTGTGGACGAACCGGGCGTCTTCTTCCTTTCCGGCACGGACTCGCTGGGCCGTGACCTGTTCAGCCGCCTGCTTCTGGGCGCGCGCACTTCGCTGTTTGTGGGTCTGCTCGGTCTGGCATTTGGCTTCGTGCTGGGCCTGTTCTTCGGCGGCATCTCCGGTTACTACGGGGGTGGTCTGGATACGCTGATTCAGCGGATTATCGAGTTTCTCCAATCGCTGCCGACTCTGCCCTTGTGGATGGCGCTGGCGGCGCTGGTGCCGGCGGAATGGACGCCGATTCAGGTGTATTTTGGGATTTCGCTGGTGCTGGCGACGGTCGGCTGGACGGGCCTGGCCCGGGTGGTGCGCGGCAAGCTTATCAGCCTGCGCGAGGAAGATTATGTGATGGCGGCGAAGCTGTCCGGCGTGCGGGAGCGGGCGATTATCACGCGCCATCTGCTGCCCGGTTTCGCCAGCTACCTGATCGTCAACATCACGCTGGCGATTCCCGGCATGATCCTCGGCGAAACGTCCTTGAGCTTTCTCGGCCTGGGCATTCGTCCACCGGCGGTCAGCCTGGGCACACTGCTTCAGGACGCCCAGAACGTCCAGACCGTGACGCTGAATCCCTGGCTGCTCATTCCCGGCGGTCTGGTCATCGTGATCGTCATCGCCTTCAACTTCCTCGGCGATGGCCTGCGTGACGCCGCCGATCCGTACAAACATGTTTAGGAACAAGTGTGATGACTGACGACCGGCCACTCCTGTTAGAAGTCGAAGACCTGCGGACGCATCTGCCGCTGGATGAGGGCATTTTGAAAGCGGTCGATGGAGTCAGCTTTCAGATTCGGCGCGGGCGCACACTGGGCGTCGTCGGCGAGTCGGGCTGCGGCAAGAGTATGACTGTTCTCTCGATCATGCGCATCGCGCCGCTGTACGCCGAAACCTCCGGCAAGGTCCTGCTGTATCGCGAACCGGGCGGCGCGCCTGTCGATCTGGTTTCGATGGACCCGCACGGCGCGGAGATTCGCGCGATTCGCGGCAGCGAAATTGCCATCATTTTTCAGGAACCCATGACGTCGTTCTCGCCGCTGCACACCATCGGCAATCAGATTATGGAAGCGATTCTGCTGCACCGCACGTCCGATAAGAAGCTGGCGCGCGGCATTGCCATCGATATGCTGGGCCGGGTGGGGATCTCCAACCCAAGCCAGCGTATTAACGAGTATCCGTACCAGCTTTCCGGCGGGATGCGCCAGCGTGCCATGATCGCAATGGCACTGTCCTGCGAGCCGTCGCTGCTGATTGCCGATGAGCCGACCACGGCGCTGGATGTGACCGTGCAGGCGCAGGTTCTGAAGCTGATGCGCGATCTGCAAGCCGAGTTCGGCATGTCGATCCTGTATATCACCCACGACCTGGGTGTGATCGCGCGCATGGTGGATGAGGTCGCGGTGATGTACCTGGGTCAGGTGGTCGAATACGCCGATACCGACAGTCTGTTTTATGACCCCAAACATCCTTACACGCAGGCTCTGCTCAAGTCGATCCCCAAGATCGGCAAGCGCTCGAAGAAGCGGCTCGAATCGGTGCAGGGTTCGGTGCCTATCCCCATCAACAAACCGGTCGGCTGTGGGTTCTACCCGCGCTGCCCGGCTGCGATGGATGGATTGTGCAACGTGATCAATCCGCCGCTGGTGACCGTGGCCGACGGCCATAAGTCCGCTTGTTTCCTGTACCCGGAGGTCGTCCAGGCAGCCAACGCAAGTCTGCCGGAGGGAGTACAGCATGGACAATCGTGAGACCGTTCTCGAAGTCAGGTCGCTCAAGAAATATTTCCCGATTGAAAAGGGGTTCTTCCGGCGGGTGGTCGGGCATGTCAAGGCCGTGGATGATGTCAGTTTCAAGCTGCATAAGGGCGAAGTGCTGGGCCTGGTAGGGGAATCCGGCTGTGGCAAAACCACGCTGGGGCGCTGCGTGCTGCGGGCACTCAATGCGACCTCCGGGGAGATCATCCTCAAAACGCGCAGCGGCCAGAAGGTGGACCTCAACCAGCTTAACAAGCAGGACATGCGGGCGCTGCGCAAGGAACTGCACATGGTCTTTCAGGACCCGTTCTCGTCGCTGTCACCGCGCATGACGGTCCTGGATATTATCGGCGAACCGCTGTGGGCACAGGGGATGCCGCGCAAGGAACTCGAAGACCGGGTGCGCGAACTGGCGACGCTGGTCGGCCTCAATGCCGGGCACCTCAACCGTTATCCGAACGCGTTCAGCGGCGGCCAGCGGCAGCGAATCGGCATCGCACGGGCGCTGGCAACCAGCCCAAGCCTGATCGTGGCCGACGAACCGGTTTCGGCGCTGGATGTCTCCATTCAGGCGCAGATCCTCAATCTGCTGCAAGACTTGCAGCAGGAACTTAACCTGACTTACCTGTTCATTGCCCACGATCTCAGCGTGGTCGAGCACATCGCGGATCGGGTCGCGGTGATGTATGTCGGGCGGTTGGTGGAACTGAGCGAGACGGAAGACCTGTACGTCAACCCGAAACATCCGTATACCGAAGCGCTGCTCTCGGCAGTGCCTAAACCCGATCCGCGCCTCCATGAAGAACCGATCATCCTGTCCGGCGAGGTCGCTAACCCGGCCAATCCGCCCTCAGGATGTTATTTTCATCCGCGCTGCAAATATGCGCAGGATGTCTGCAAACATGAAACACCGCCGCTGCAAGAAGTCACACCGGGACATTTTGCGGCCTGTCATTTTTCCAGTGAACTCGATCTGGTGGGTGTCCCGGTTTAGGGGCAGAGGATCACCTGAATGGTTCAGGACATGCGCCGCGATGGATATTCTGATCTACCGTATGAGAGGATGTATTTATGCAACCAGTGGTAATGCCGGATGGCGTCTGGCCCGCAATGATTACCCCGCTGATGGCCGATCGGTCGATTGACTGGCGCGGCGTCGATGCGCTGACCGACTGGCTCATCGAAGCGGGGGTCGCCGGTTTGTTTGCGGTCGGCCAGTCCGGTGAAATGTTCAAGCTGAGTGACGAGGAACGGCTGGCGCTGGCGCGTCGTGTCGTCGAGCGAACGGCGGGGCGCGTGCCTGTTGTGGCTTCCGGTACGTTTGGCGGCCCGATCGACCGGCAGGCGAACTTCATACGCCAGATGGCCGCGACCGGTGTGCAGGCTGTGACCGTCATCATCAGCGAACTGGCGGACCCTGAAGAGGGCGATGATATCTGGCAGGAACGTGCCGAGCAGCTCCTGGCGCTCACGGGAGACCAGCCGCTGGCGCTGTATGAATGCCCGGAACCTTATCATCGCACCATCTCCCCGCGTCTGGTGAATTGGGCCGCGAACACCGGGCGTTTCCTGCTGTTGAAGGAGACCTCGCGTTCGCTGCAAAGCGTGAAAGAAAAAGTTGCAGCCAGCGAGGGCACACCGCTGCACGTCTTCAATGCCGATGCGACTGCCCTGCTGGAGTCGTTGAAGGCGGGCGCGCGCGGCTACTGCGGCATTGCAGCCAACTTCTATCCTGATCTGGTCGCGTGGCTGTGCGCGCACTACGCCGATCATCCCGAGGAAGCAGCGCAGCTTCAGGCATTGTTCTCGACTGCCGATCCCGTCCTGCACCTGAAGTATCCGGTATGCGCCAAATACTTCCGCCAGAAAGCAGGCTTTGATATGCGGCTGGACAGCCGGGTGAGCGAGGCACGCCTGGACGATTATGACCGGCGCGTGCTGGATGCAGTGGCTGTGACGGTCGATCATTTCCGGTCGGCGCTGTTCGCTCATTAATCGGGCGCAGGCGTGTGCGCCAAAACGGTGAAAGGAGGTGATCCCGGTTTGATCGCTGCCGGATAAGTACATTCGATCCGTTATTTGGATTTTGGAAAGAGGAGCAAGATGATTTTCAAAAGGATGATGAATACTAAACTGCTGCTGGTTTGCTCGTTGATCCTGATTGTGGGCCTGATGCCGCTGTCGGTCGGCGCTCAGGAGGGCGGATTCTCGCCGATTGATAATTTCCGCGTGTGGAGTATGGATGAATACGAGGCCGAAACCGGCACCACGATGGCGGCCTTTAATGAAGCACCTTCGCTGGCTGAAAAAGTCGCCGCGGGTGAACTGCCGCCGGTCGAGGAACGCCTGCCTGAGCATGACGACATCCAGGTAGTCCAGCCCCGCGAATCCGTCGGCCAGTATGGGGGCGAAATCAAGTACAACGCCACCAATCCAACTTCGTTTGGCAACATCGGCTGGTCCGCGTGGGATCAGCACCTGATGGGCTTTTCGACCAATTGGGAAGTGGTATTCCCGAATCTTGCCAAGAGCGTCGAAATGTCGGACGACCTGACCCAGGCGACCGTTACGCTGCGGCGCGGCCTGAAGTGGAGCGATGGTGTCCCGGTGACTACGGATGACATCATGTTCTGGTACGAGAACATCATCCTGCACCCTGACCTGCCCAACATGCCGGCGCAGTTTGTCGTGGGTGGTGAGCCAGCCGTGGTGGAAAAAGTCGATGATTTCACGGTGACGTTCACCTTCAGCCAACCCAACCCGGCCTTTACGCTCATCATCGCCCGCACCGATACGGGTTTCCCGATCGCGCCGCGTCACTACCTGGAGCAGTGGCATGCCGATCTCAACCCGGACGCGCAGGCACTGGCCGAATCCGAGGGCTATCAGACCTGGATCGAAGCGTTCGAATTTCATCGCGGTGGGCAGACCGGTGATGCCGAAATCGACACCAACCTGCCGGTGCTGAAACCCTGGGTTCTGGAAAGCGTGGATGACTTCGGCAACAAGTTCTACGTCCGCAATCCCTACTACTGGAAGGTAGACACCGAAGGCAATCAGCTTCCCTACATCGACCGCCAGGTGCGGATGCTGATCTCGGACATCGAAGTGGTCAAGCTCAATATCCAGGCGGGTGAGCTGGATTACGCTGACAAACTTCAGATTTCGGATCTGCCCGTGCTGAAGGCCAGTGAAGAGTCAGGTAACTACTCGACGCTGCTGTTCCCGGCAGATGCGGGCGCGGCGAACAAGTATCAGCTCAATCTGACCGTCAACGATCCGGCCCTGCGCGAAATCTTCAACGACATCCGTTTCCGTCAGGCGCTGTCGCTGGCGGTCAACCGCGAAGAAATGAATCAGACGCTGTTCTTCGGACTGGGCGTTCCGCGCCAGTGGGGTGTCTCGTCCCAGTCACCGTTCTACGAGGACTGGATGGCCTCCCACTACGCCGATTACGATCCCGACCAGGCCAACGTGCTGCTGGACGAAATGGGACTGGAACGCGGCGACAATGGGATGCGCATGCGGCCTGATGGTCAGCCGCTCAAGGTGATCCTGTGGGACGCGATCAACCGCATCCCGATGAGCGAGCTGATGGTGGAATACTGGAAAGCTGTCGGCGTGGACGCGGAGATCAACCCGAGCACACGCGAAGCCTTCCAGCAGGCGCTGCTGGCAAACGAAGTTCAGGCGTCGATCTGGTTTGCCGATGTGGTTTCCGAGCGTGACATGTACACGCGCCCGATCTGGTTCCGCCCGCCCTACGGCTTGGATGGGACACCGGTCGGCGGCGGTCTGGCCTGGCGGCAGTGGTGGCTGAGCGGTGGCACCGAAGGTGAAGAACCGCCGGAGTACTACCGTGACCAGATGGAGCTGGCCGATAAGTGGCAGTCCACCGTCATCGGCACCGATGAATACTACGAACTGGGCAGGGAACTCGTCACCCGCACGGTGGAACAGATGGTCCACATCGGTACCGTCGGCGAAGTCCCCTACATCTACGTCCGGTCGAATCGTCTTCAGAACTTCCCCACCGAACAGACTTTTTACATCGATCACCTGCGCGGCGCACATGCCGATCAGTGGTACGTGAGCGAATAGGAACGATCGGATCGGATTTCACCGGGGGTGCTGGTACAGGCCCCCTTTTTTACGACCGTCTTTACGGGTACTTTTAAGGAACCATATCGATGATCTGGCATGAAATCAAATATTTACCAGAACGCTCGCACACCCGCCTGGGCAGCCCCAGCCTGGTCCGCCTGCCAGATGGGGCGCTGCTGGCGACGCACGATTATTTCGGCCCCGGCTGCCCGCGCAATCACGAGCGGGAAGAGAGCCTGACCAGCGTCTACCGCTCGGAAGACAATGGAGCGACCTGGCAGAATATCACGCACATTATGAACTGCTACTGGAGCAGCCTCTTTGTGCATCAGGGCAGCGTCTATATCCTGGGGACGTCGCAGCAGTACGGGTCGATTTACATCCGCCGCAGCGACGACGGCGGCTTTACCTGGACGCACCCGGCAGATGCGGAGCACGGGCTGCTGTACCAGGGCGGCTATTATCACGATGCGCCGAGTTTTCACTGCGCGCCGGTGCCGGTCGTGTTCCATGAAGGTCGCGTTTACAAGGCGTTTGAGGATTGCGATCCGTGCGTGTGGGGGACCGGCTTCCAGGCGTGTGTCGTGTCGGCCCCGGCGGACGCTGACCTGCTGAACGCGGCCAACTGGACGATGAGCAACAAAATCCCGTTCGATCCGGCCTGGACCCCGGCAGAGTGGGGCGACGTGTCGATTCCCGGATGGCGCGAGGGCAATGTGGTGGTGGCCCCCGACGGCCAGTTGTGGAACATCCTGACCTTCGAGGCGAAGGGCTTGTGGGCCGAAAAAGCGCCGCGCATCAAGATCGAGGATGAAGGCAAGCGCATCACCTTCGATCCGGCGACTGGCTTCATCGACTTCCCCGGCTGCAAGGCCAAGTTCAGCATCCGGCGCGACCCGGTGACTGGCAAGTACCTGTCGCTGGTCAACAACCTCGCCAGCCTGGATCTGCTCAAGCAGATGGCCGAATCGAGCACGCTGACGACGCGCGTGCATCGCCATCACCCAGCCCGCCAGCGCAACATCGTCAACCTGACAGTTTCGGATGACCTGTGGAACTGGCGGGTGGTCAAGACGCTGGTGAGCGACGATACTGGCCTGTCGCCGGAAGATTCGATCCGGCTGACCGGGTTTCAGTATGTGGACTGGCAGTTCGACGGCGGCGACCTGATTTACGCGGTGCGCACGGCCTATCGCGGCGCGCTCAACTTCCACGATTCCAACCGCATTCTCTACTGCGTGGAGAAGGATTTCCGCCGCCTACTGTAACTCAACCGGCTCAGACCCCATCATCGCCGTGAACCCCCGCGTCTGGATGACCCTGGACCCGTGCGCGGATTGAATCCTGCAAATGACAGTACCGACTTGATCGGACTCGGTCGATAAGGATGAATCGAAGCCATGGTTTGGAGCGAAGTAAAGTATCAACCGGAACGGGCGCACACCCGCCTGGGCAGCCCGAGTATTGTCCGGCTGCCGGATGGCGCGCTGCTGGTGACGCACGATTATTTTGGCCCCGGCTGCCCGCGCAATCACGAGGGCGAGGAAAGCCTGACCAGCGTCTATCGCTCAGAGGATAACGGGGCGAGCTGGCAGAACATTACCCACATCATGAACTGCTACTGGAGCAGTTTATTCGTGCACCAGGGCAGTGTCTATATTCTGGGGACGTCGCAGCAGTACGGCTCGATTTACATCCGCCGCAGCGACGACGGTGGCTTTACCTGGACGCACCCGGCAGATGCGGAGCACGGGCTGCTGTACCAGGGCGGCTACTATCACGATGCGCCGAGTTATCACTGCGCGCCGGTACCGGTGGTGATTCACGAGGGCCGAATCTATAAGGCTTTTGAAGACTGCGACCCGTGTGTCTGGGGGACCGGCTTCCAGGCCTGCGTGATTTCTGCCCCGGTCGATGCCGATTTGCTGAATGCAGCCAACTGGACGATGAGCAACAAAATCCCGTTCGATCCAGCCTGGGTGCCTGCCGACTGGGGCGCGGTGATTAACCCGGGCTGGCGCGAGGGGAACGTCGTGGTTGCGCCGGACGGCCAGTTGTGGAATATCCTGACCTTCGAAGCATCGCCGCTGCTGCTGGAAAAGACGCCGCGTATCAAGATCGAGGATGAGGGCCAGCGCATCACCTTCGATCCGGCGACCGGTTTCATCGACTTTCCCGGCTGCAAGGCCAAGTTCAGCATCCGCCGCGACCCGGTGACCGGTAAGTACCTGTCGCTGGTCAACCACATCGCCAATCCCGAAATTCTTCAGGCCATGCTCGATGGTGGCCGGCTGAATACCTGGGTCCACCGCGATCATGTCATCCGGCAGCGCAACGTCCTGTCGCTGACGGTTTCGGATGACCTGTGGAACTGGCGCATCGTCAAGACCCTGCTGCAAGACGACACGGGTCTGTCGCCCGAGGATTCGATCCGGCTGACCGGCTTCCAGTATATCGACTGGCAGTTCGACGGCGACGACCTGATCTACGCGGTGCGGACGGCGTATCGCGGTGCGCAGAACTTCCATGACTCCAACCGGATTCTCTACTGCGTGGAAAAGAATTTCCGCCGCCTGCTGTAGCCCCTCACCCTGTTGATTGATGCAAGGATGAATGGAAATCATGTACTGGAGCGAAGTGAAATATCAGCCGGAACGGACGCGCACGTTTCTGGGCAGCCCGAGCATTGTCCGGCTGCCGGATGGCGTGCTGCTGGCGACTCATGACTACTTTGGTCCGGGCTGCCCGCGCAATCACGAAGGCGAGGAAAGCCTGACCAGCGTCTACCGGTCAGAGGACGATGGGGCCACCTGGCAGAATGCCACCCACATCATGAACTGCTACTGGAGCACGCTGTTTCTGCACGGGGGCAGCGTCTATATTCTGGGGACGTCGCAGCAGTACGGCTCGATCTTGATCCGCCGCAGCGACGATGGCGGCTTCACCTGGACTCACCCCGCCGATGAGCAGACCGGCATCCTGTTCCGGGGCGGCTTTTATCACGACCCGCCCAACTATCACTGCGCGCCGGTGCCGGTGGTCTTTCATAACGGGCGCATCTGGAAAGCCTTCGAGGACCTGAATCCGGCGCAGTGGGGCCGCTACTTCCACGCCTGTGTCATCTCCGCGCCCGATGATTCCGATCTGCTGGATGCGGCCAACTGGACCATGAGCAATAAACTGGTATTCGATCCAGCCTGGATTCCTGAGGATTGGGGTGAACTGGATAATCCCGGCTGGCTGGAAGGCAACGTGGTGGTCACCCCCGACGGGGAACTGTACGACCTGCTGCGTTTCAACTCCAACCCGCTCGTCGATAAAGCGGCGATCGTGAAGCTCAGCGCCGATGGCACCCAATTGTCGTTCGATCCGGCGGATTTCATCGACTTCCCCGGTGGCATCACCAAGTTCAGCATCCGGCGCGACCCGCTCACCGGCCTGTACCTGTCGCTGGTCAATGAATATACCCAGTCGATCACCCCGCGTCAGCGCAACATCCTGACGCTGGCGGTATCGGAAAATCTGCGCGACTGGCGGCTGGTCAAACGGCTGATGGAAGATGACACCGGCCTGTCGCCCGAGGATTCGGTCCGGCTGACGGGTTTCCAGTACGTGGACTGGCAGTTCGACGGCGACGACCTGATCTACCTGGTGCGGACGGCCTATCGCGGCGCGATCCGTTACCACGACTCGAACCGGATCATCTACCGGGTGCTGCGCAATTTCCGCAGCCTGCTCTGACGCGGCGGGTCAGGGGGAGGACCGATGCGCGAGCGTGAAATCAAATATCAACCGGAGTTAGCGCGCAGCTTCCTGGGCAGTCCGAGCCTCCTGCGGCTGCCGGATGGGGCGCTGCTGGCGACGCACGACTACTTCGGGCCGGGCTGCCCGCGCAACCATGAGGACGAGGAAAGCCTGACCAGTGTCTACCGCTCCGAACATGACGGCGCAAGCTGGCAGAACGTTACCCACCTCATGAACTGCTATTGGAGCGTGTTGTTCCAGCAGGAGGCCAGCGTCTACCTCCTGGGGACGTCGCAGCAGTACGGCTCGATCGTCATCCGCCGCAGCGATGACGGCGGTTTCACCTGGACTCACCCGGCAGACGCGGCCAGCGGCCTGCTGTTTCGAGGCGGTGCGTACCGGGAAGCGCCGAATTACCTGTGTACGCCGGTGCCGATGCTGCTGCATGCGGGGCGCTGGTACAAGGGCTGTGAGGATCATGTGCCGGCGGAGGGACTCGGCTGGGCCGGGGCGTTCCACTCCTGTGTGATCTCCGCCCCGGCGGACAGCGACCTGCTGGACGCGGCCAACTGGACGATGAGCAACAAGCTGCCCTTCGATCCGGCCTGGCTCCCGGCGGCGTGGGGCATGTTGGCCGATCCCGGCTGGCTGGAGGGTAACGCGGTGGCTGCGCCGGATGGGACGCTGTGGAATATCCTGCGTTTCAACTCGCGTCCGCTGGTCGATAAGGCGGCCATGATTCAGATTCACGATCAGGGTCAGCGCATCTCGTTTGATCCGGCGACTGGCTTCATCGACTTCCCTGGCGGCATGACCAAGTTCACCATCCGGCATGACCCGTACTCAGGCGGCTACCTGGCACTGGTGAACCCCAACACCGACCCCGCCTGGCCGAATCAGCGCAATGTGCTGGCGCTGGCGGTGTCGGATAACCTGCGGGATTGGCGGGTGGTCAAAACCCTGATGACGGACGACAGCGGCCTGTCGCACGAAGACTCGATCCGCCTGACCGGGTTCCAGTATGCCGACTGGCAGTTCGACGGCGACGACCTGATCTACATGGTCCGGGTGGCCCAGCGCGGCGCGGTGCGCTATCACGATGCCAACCGGATGGTCTACGGCGTGCTCCGAAATTATCCGCAGCTGCTGGCCGGTGTGTGATGGCGCTGGACTCGCTGACCGGCATCGTCACGGTGCTGAACACGCCCTTCACGGCGGATGACCGGGTTGACCTGGAGTCGCTGTCGGCGCACGTCGCCTACGCGCTGGAGGCGGGGGTGGCCGGATTTCTGGTGCCCGCGCTGGCAAGCGAAGTCGCCAAACTGACCGAGGCAGAGCGTGAAGCCCTGGTGCGGCAGGTCGTGACCGACGTGGCCGGGCGCGTGCCGGTCATCGGCGGCGCTTCGGCGGAAACGCGAGAAAACCGGGTGCGGCTGGCGACCCGCTGGATCGAAGTGGGCTGCGCGGGCGTGCTGGTCAACCTGCCGTATGTCGATGACGCCCAGTACGAGGCGGACGTGCGCGCGCTGGCGGCGCTGAACCCCGGTTTCCTGATGCTTCAGGATTGGGATTTCGGGGGCTACGGCCTGCCGGTGCCGCTGATTGCCCGCTTGTTCGCCGAGATCGACGCGCTTCAATCGCTCAAGATCGAGGTGGTGCCTGCCGGGGTCAAATATACGGAAGTGCACCATGCGACTGGTGGCAGGCTGCATCTGGCCGGGGGCTGGGCGGTGTCGCAGATGATCGAAGCACTGGACCGGGGCGTTCATGCCATGATGCCCACGGCCCTGCACCGCGTCTATATCCAGATCGACCGATTATACCGAGGCGGTGACCGGGAGGCCGCCGTCGCCCTGTTCCAGCAGCTTTTGCCCGTGCTGGCGTTTTCCAACCAGCATCTCGATATTTCGGTTCACTTTTTCAAGCGGCTGCTGCACCGCCAGGGCCTGTATGCCACGGCGCGGGTGCGGGAGCCGATTCTCCCCTTCGATACCTATCACACCCGCATTGCCGACGAACTGATCGAGCGCGTGATTGCCCTGGAGGACCGCCTGGGGACTTCCGCGCCGGTTTCGGGACGCGGCGGGCGGGATGGCAGCTTGTCTGAATGAGGATGATCACAGGAAGAAGCTTATGCGTCAGGTACCTTTACTTGCGAACGATTTTGTCACCGTGTTTGAATCCCCTGACCCGACCGGGGCCTACTGCTACACCCCCGGCATCATCCGCCTGGACAGTGGGCGGCTGGTTGCCACGATGGACCTGGGTGGGATGGGGGTGGATGCGCTCAATCCGCCCGTGCGGTTTGCGCGGGCCGAGCGCGGCTTCACCTTTGTCGGCAAGGTCTTCACCAGCGACGACGGCGGGAAAACCTGGCAGCATCGCGCCGATTTTGCGGCCATGCACGCGCGGCCCTTCGTCGCCGGGAAGCGTATTTACATCCTGGGGCAGGCCCACGACCTGACCATCCTGTGCTCGGAGGATGACGGCGAAACGTGGTCCGAGCCGGTGCAGATGACTCAGGGTGAACACTGGCATCAATCCGCCTGCAACGTGCATTACGCCAACGGCAATGTTTACCTGGTGATGGAAAAGCGCATCTATTTCGAGCAGAAGGCCTGGCCCGTGCACGAGATGGCCCCGGTGCTGATGCGCGCGCCGCTGGATGCGGACCTGATGCAGCGCGAAAGCTGGACCCTGGCCTCCGAACTGGCCTTTCATGACGTGCTGCCGGGCGGCCTGGACCTGATGGGCTTCCCGTTCTGGACGCCTTACGAAACGCGCGGCATGGCTCCGCTGGGCTGGCTGGAAACCAACGTCGTCCAGTTTGTCGATCCTAATCACGTCTGGCATGACCCGACCGGCCATACCTTCCACCTGTGGATGCGCGCTCATACCGGCGGGACGGGTTACGCGGCGGTTGCCAAAGTCATCGAAAATGCCGATGGCACGATGACGACGTCGATCGAGCAGGTGCCTTCCGGCCAGCGGGTGCTGTTCGTGCCCTGTCCGGGCGGCCAGATGCGCTTCCATGTGCTCTATGACCCGCGGGATAAGCTCTACTGGCTGTTATCGTCACTGGCCTGGGACAGCATGACCCACATCGACAAGCTGCCGCCCGACCGCTACAACCTGCCTAACAACGAGCGGCACGTGCTGGCGCTGCACTTCAGCAAGAATATGATCGACTGGCGCATGGCGGGCGTGGTCGCGCACGGCCACAGCGCGCGCGAGGCACGGCATTATGCCAGTATGACGTTCGATGGCGATGATCTGCTGGTGCTCAGCCGGTCTGGGGATCAGCGTGCGAAGACCGCCCACGATGGCAACCTGATCACCTTCCATCGGGTGGAAGACTTCCGCGAACTGGTGTACTGAAGACGCGGGGTCGGGCGGCGTAAGACTGCTGCCCGGACACCTTGCAGGCCGTCAGCGGATCTGGTGATTCGTCCGGTGGACCAGCAGCGACGGCGTGGCCGGGACATAACCCATGCGGCGGGATATTTCCTGCGCGGTGTAGAGCAGATCGGTGTACAGCGTTTCGGCGCGGGTGGTGATGAGGGTGGGGTCCAGCCCGGAGATGCTGCACGAACTGATGGGCTTGCCGTGTCCATCGCGGATGGCGGCGCCGATACAGAAGGTGCCCATCTCATGTTCCTGGTTGTCGATGGCGTAACCGCGTCGGCGGGTACGTTCCAGTTCGGCGAACAGCTCATCAGGCTCCGTGCAGGTGTTTTCGGTGAAGCGCGGCAGACCGGTGCGCTTGATGAGGGCGGTCACCTGCGCTTCGGGGAGTTCGGCCAGAATCGCTTTGCCAACGCCGGTACAATGGGGATGCACCCGGTCCCCGATGGCGCTGCGGGCCATGAGCCGGTTGGTGGTTTCGATGGCGTAGATGTAGAGAATGTAGTCGCCGTCGAGATAGGTGAGGTAGACCGATTCTTTGGACGTGTCCGCCAGTTCGCGCAGCAGGGGCGCGGCCCGGTCGCGCAGGTCGGCATTGATCCGTGCCGACTGAGTCAGGGAGATGACCGCTGTTCCCAGGGCATAATATTCGTCATTGAACTTTTCGATAAAGCCGCGTGAGGCCAGTGTGTTCAGCAAATTGTGCGCGGTGCTTTTAGGCATTTTCAGGCGCTGGCTGACCTGTGCCAGAGTCAGGTAGGGTTCCTCGGGCGTGAACACATTCATGACATCGATAGCCTTCAGGACGGATTGGATCATCTTCGGTGCCTCCGCTTGGGACAGAAGTGCTTGACGAGATCGACTCTGGCAAGTCCATTGGTGATATTACCAGAAGGACTACATAATGGTAATCCTCAAATTGGCTGCGTCCTGTAAATTGACCTGCAATCGGACGAATGAGGGAGCAGGGTGGATTGCGCAAGACGAGGTTCGAGCCGTGTACCTTCTAAATTGCAGAATTACTTTCGTTTAGTAAAACCAATAATCCCCAGTTTGTCAAATAGAATTCAATATAATAGAATGTGATACCTCTATATAAAATCATCCTTGCGGCCTGTGACTCTGTGCGTTCGCCGGGCTTGGCATAATGGACAGCCTTGCGCTAGACTCTGAGGCTGGCAGATCGATTGTGCAGCATTTTACCGCGAGAAGCCTCACCATCAGGCGGCACTCGCAGAACAGGCCACTATGAATACGACATCTGAGGCAGTACGACTGCTGGAACAGGCCCTGAATACGACGCGGCAGGCGACCGGGACAATCGACCAACTCATCGCGGATCACGATTATCAGGATGTCGCGTCCCTGGTCAGCCAGGCCGCGGCTGCGCTGCTGGAATCTGCCGCAGCCTTGATGCAGGCCGACGATGCGGCTGCGCTGGAGGCGATCGAGAAAGCGGACGACCTGCTCGACGCCGTCTACGATATTATCGACGCAGACCTGGATGAAGGCTAGGGCCATCCGCAGGTCTTGCAGGCGTGGCGCAATCCGGCCTTAGCTGGCGGCTTCGGAGTCAGGTTTTTCGCGCTTGAGCGGGTGCAGCACCCCGTTTGCCAGCATGTAGACGGCGTCCACCGCGTCCAGCAGGCGCACCTGATGGGTGAAGATGAGGACGGTGCGGCCCTGGCAGGTGTGCGCAATCGTGTCGAACACGGCGCGTTCGGTGGCTGGGTCGAGATGCGCGGTGGCTTCATCGAGGATCAGAATGGGCGTGTCGCGCAGCAGGGCGCGGGCCAGGGCGATGCGCTGGCGTTCCCCGCCGCTGACTCGCGCGCCATCTTCCCCCACGTAGGTTTCATACCCGTCTGGTAAACCGGCAATAAACTCATGAATCTGGGCGGCACGCGCGGCGGCTTCGACGGCCTCATCGGGGGCATCGGGCCGGGCGATGCGGATATTTTCGCGGATGGTGGTGTGAAACAGGTGCGTGCGCTGGCTCATCACACTGAAGATGCGCCGGGCATCTTCCTCGCGCAGCAACCGCAGTTCGGTTCCGCCAATTTCGATGTGCCCCGCCGCATAGTCGTAGAAGCGCACCAGCACATGCGCCAGGGTGGATTTGCCTACGCCGCTTTCGCCGAGAATGGCGGCAAACTGACCGTGCGGCAGGGTCAGATTCAGATCGCGGAAGAGGTGCGGCGCATCCGCTGAGTACCCAAACGTCAGGTCGTGGATGACCAGATCGAATCGCGCCGGGAATGCTGCCGGGGACAGGGGGTCGGTGACGGCGGGCGTCTGATCGGCGAGGTCGAACAGGCGGCTGGCCGACTCGAGACTGGCGCTCAGGTAGGTGGCGGCCTGCGCCAGCGGCAGGATGGCTTCGTAGGCGGCCAGGGTCGCCAGGGCCAGGGTCGCCAGGAAGATGCCTTCGACGCGCGGGATGGCGACGATCAGCACGGCCAGCATCACGCCGTTGGCAAACAGAATGGCGAGGGCGGCCTGTAACCCATCCAGCCGGGCGAAACGGCGTTCGTGAGCGGCGATCGAGTCGATCTGCTGGTTGAGGGCCTCCAGGCGGCGGTCGGTCTGACCGAAGGCGATCCAATCTGCCATCCCTTGCAGGCTGTCCACCAGTTCCGCATTCAACTGGGCGCGCTGCTGCGTGAGGATCTGCCCGGTGCGGCGGCCCAGGTTCCAGGCCAGCAGGGTGGTCGCCAGCGCCGCAGTTCCCAGGCAGAGCAGGGCCGTCAGCGCAACGAGGCCATCGAAGGCGCTGAACAGCAGGGTGAGCAGGCCGCCGGTCAGCACGGCGACCAGCGGCGGCGCGACCGCGCGCAGGTAGATATTTTGCAGGGCATCGACGTCGTCCACCACGCGCGCCAGCAGGTCCCCGCTGGTGTAGCGGCTCAGGCGGGCCGGGGCCAGTGGTTCGATGGCGCGGTAAAACTGCACACGCAGGTCGGCCAGCAGGCGAAAGGTCGTGTCGTGCGCGACGAGCCGTTCCAGATAGCGGAAGCCGCCGCGCGCGATACCGAAAAAGCGCACCGCCACCACCGAGACCCCCAATTCGGCGATGGAGGGCCGCAGCCCGGCTTTGGAGATCATCCAGGCCGAGGTCGCCATCAGGCCGACGCTGGCGGCGATCGTCAGCACACTGAGCACAGCGGCCAGTGCCATGCCCCGCCAGAAGGGGCGCAGCAGCCCCAGCAGGCGGCGCAGCGTTTTAGCCGGCATGAGTCACCGGGTCGAAGACTTCGACCAGGGCGCGGTAGCGGCCCGCCTGATTCATCAACTGGGAATGCGTGCCTTCCTCGACCACACGCCCGGCGTGCAGGACGATAATCCGGTCCATCTGCATGATGGTGTGCAGTCGGTGGGTGATGACCAGTGCCGTGCGGCCCTGAAGCAGGCGGCGCAGCCCGCTCTGAACCGCCGCTTCGGTCTGCGGGTCGAGGAAAGCCGTCATCTCATCCAGCACCAGCAGCGGCGCATCGGTCAGGAAGGCGCGGGCGATGGCGATGCGCTGGGCCTGGCCGCCGCTCAGACGCAGGCCGCGTTCGCCGCAAGGGGTGTCATAACCCTGGGGCAGGGCCTGGATAAATTCGTGGGCTTCGGCAAGTCTGGCTGCCTCCATGACGTCCTCAAGTGGGGCAGCCGGGCGGCCCAGGCGGATATTGTCGGCAATGGTCGTCTGGAACAGGTGCGGCGACTGTGACACCCAGGCAATGCGCGTGCGCCACTGGTCGGCAATGGCCTGCGCCAGATCGACGCCGCTGACCGTGATCTGGCCGGAATCCGGCGCGAGGAAGCGCAGCAGCAGCGCGGCGGTTGTGCTTTTTCCGCTGCCGCTTTCGCCCACCAGTGCGACATGCTCCCCCGGGTGAATCTCGAACGAAAGCTGATCGACGGCAGGCCGCGCGCTGTCGGGATAGCGATAGGTCACATTGTCGAAGCGCAGGTGCAGTCTATCGGGAATCGGGACCGCCCGTGCTGGTCTGGGCGGCAGGGGCATCGCCAGCACCGCGAAGAGGCGCTCGGCAGCGGCGGATGCCTCCGTGCCCGCATGAAACTTTGCGCCCAGCGTGCGCAGCGGCTGGTAAAACTCCGGCGCGATGACCAGCAAAAACAGCGCCTGCTCGAAAGGGATGCCGCCGTGCAGCAGCCGCAAGCCGATCTCGACGGCGACGATCGCCACGCTGAGGGTCGCCAGCATCTCCAGCGCGAAGGCCGAGACGAAGGCCACACGCAGCACGCGCATCGTGGCGCTGCGGAAATCGTCCGAAATGTGGGCGATGGTGGTGATCTGGTAGCGGCTGCGGTTGAATAATTTGAGGGTCGCCAACCCCTGCGTCACGTCGAGAAAGTGCGCGCTCAGATGGCTTAAGCGGGCATACTGCTGCCGTGCCAGTGCACCGGCAGCCATGCCGATCAGCATCATGAACGCCGGAATCAGCGGGGCGGTGATCAGCAGGATGATGAACGTCAGCGCATCCAGCGGAAACACAACGAGCAGGATCGCCAGCGGGATCAGCAGGGCGTTGAACAGCGCCGGCAGATAATCGCGGAAAAAGGGATCGAGCGCGTCGATGCCGGTCGTGGCGGTCGTGACCAGTTCGCCGGTGCGTTCGCCGAGCAGATAGGTCGGGCCGAGTGCGGCCAGGTGCACCAGCAGCCGCTTGCGCAGATCAGCTTTGACGCGGATGGCGACCTCTGAGGCTGTCCGATGCGCGCCCCAACCGAGCAGCGCCCGCAGCGTGACCAGCAGCCCGACGATGAGCAGCAGCCCGGAAACCTCCTCCAGCGCGGCATGATCGAGGAACACCTGCCGGATGATGCGGCTCAACGCAAACGCCTGGGCGATCAGGCAGATGCCGCCCGTGACGCTGAGGGCAATCGTCGCCATAAAGGTGAGGCGCATTCGCCTCGCCTCGGTCAGGAGATGTGTGTTCATAGGGGCATTCTAGCACAGGTCGTTGGGCGAACAAGGCTCGCACAGCGTCCCCACGAGCGCGGAATGAAGCTCAGGTAAAATCGAATTCACGCCGCAGCAGGCCGAACTGCTTGATGTCCACGAAGCGTTCATGCTCCCAGCAGCTTTCGCGCCAGACTCCTTCGACTGTGAAGCCGCATTTGAGCAGGACGCGCTCGGACGCGTCGTGACCAGCGGTGCAGTCGGCCTGGATGCGGTGTAAATCCAGGTTTTCGAAGCACCAGCGGAGCATGGCGCGCGTAGCTTCGGTGGCATAGCCCTGGCCCCACTGCGACGGCACGATATGATAACCAATATCGACGCGGCGGTCGGACTGTGCCCAACTGTACCAACCGCAGGTGCCGATGAGGACGCGCTCGTTTTCGTGCAGCGTGATGCCCCACTGAATCGCCTGCCGGTGATGGGTGAGGTCATTAAACCAGTTAATCATCTTGATGGCGGCTTCGCGGGTTTCAAGCGGCGGACGCGTGCTGAAACGCCGCGCCTCTTCCGGGTCAAAAATCGCCAGCAGCGCCTCGGCATCCTGGGATGTGAGCTGGCGCAGGGTCAGCCGTTCGGTGCGCAGGATCGGAAAACTGGAAAAGTCGTAAATTTCGGTCATTCGGCTCCCTGTGTTCGTGCATCAGTACGCGCCTTCACAAGCTGTGCAGCTCGCTCTCAGCCCGGTAGATGATTTCAACGTTTCAGCAAGACAGCGGCATTGCTGGATGGAAATGCCGCTGTCGAATGGATTTATTGAGGTCAGCCGACGAATCTAATACTCCAGTTCGCTCTCGACGGTCAGCCGCTTGCGGAAGACGCGATAGGTCCAGGCCTGATAGATCAGGACGATGGGCACTACCGTGAAGGCGATGACTGTCATGACGCTCAGGGTATAGTCGCTCGACGAGGCGTTGTAGATGGTCAGGTCGAAGGCTTCATCCAGTGTCGAGGGCATGACGCGCGGAAACAGCGTCCAGAACAGCAGGATGACCGTCGAAATGAGGGTGATGGCGGTGCCCAGGAAGGCGCGCCCATAACGTTTGGTGAAAATCATCGCGCCAGTAAACAGCAGCCCGGCCACCGCCCCGACCAACCCAACAACCTTAAGTACGGTCAGGTTGGCGAACATGTCGGTTTCCAGGGCGCTGTAGCCGACGAAGGCCAGCGCCAGCACCGTGACCGGCAGCCAGAGCATCTTGACGACGCCCTGCGCCCGTGTCCGCAGCTCGCCCCCGATTTTTAATTCGAGGAACAGCGCGCCGTGCAGGGTGAACAGGGTCAGGGTGAGCACGCCGCCGAGCAGAGCATAAGGATTAAGCAGGTCGAAGAACGAGCCGACGAAATTCATGTCGGCATCAATCGCCACGCCGCGCACGATGTTGGCGACGGCCACACCCCACAGCAGGGCGGGGACGGCGCTGCCGAAGAAGAGCGACCAGTCCCACAGGGCACGCCAGCGCGGATTATCGTCTTTGCTGCGAAATTCAAAGGCCACACCGCGCAGGATGAGCGCGATGAGGATCAGGAACAGTGCCAGATAGAAGCCGCTGAACAGGGTGGCATACCAGTGTGGGAAAGCCGCAAACATGGCGCCACCTGCGGTCAGCAGCCAGACTTCGTTGCCATCCCAGAAGGGGCCGATGGCGTTGATGATGACGCGCCGTTCGGCGTCTTTTTTGCCGAGGAAGGGCAGCAGGATGCCCACGCCGTAATCATAACCTTCGAGCAGGAAGAATCCGGCGAACAGCACCGCGATGAGAATGAACCAGACGGTTTGTAGATCCATGATCGCTTCCCCTATCAATAGGTGCTCTTGAGCGGGGCCTGGTTTTTACCCTGGGCCGCGCTCGACATCTCGGACTGCGGGTCTTCGTGACCGATATCCCGCGCGAATTTTTGCAGCAGGTAAATATCGGCCACCATCAGCGCGCCGTAAATCAGCGTAAAGCCGATCAGGGTGATCCACAGCATCGCCGGGGTGACGTTGGGCGATACCGCCTGGTCGATGGTCATCAGGCCCTGCACGATCCACGGTTGGCGGCCCACCTCGGTCAGCAGCCAGCCGGTCGAGTTTGCCAGATAGGGCAGCAAAATCGCCGCGATGAGCAGGCGCAGGAACCACTTAAACTGGCTCATCCGGTTGGTGTAGCTGAAAAACAGCCCGACGACCGCCAGCAGCGCCATCGCCGCGCCTGCGCCCACCATCGCGCGGAAGCTCCAGTAGGTCAGCCAGATGGCCGGTGGCACGTAATTCCCCGGGCCATACTGCTGCTCGTATTCTGCCTGAATCTGGTTGATACCGTGCACCAGGCCGTCGGGCGTGTTGTACGTCAGGAAGCTCAACAGGGAGGGGATGCGGATATTGACGACCGACTCGCGGTCCTGCTCGTTGCCGATCTGGAACAACGACAGCGACGCTGGATCTTCGGATTCCCACAGGCCCTCCGCTGAAGCCAGTTTCATCGGCTGGGTATCAGCCATGCGCTGGCCCTGGAGGTGACCGAAAATCATCGTGCCAGACACGGCAACCAGCCCGAAGATCAGCCCGATGCGCAGGGATGTCTGGAACATGGGCAGGCTGCGGTGTCGGTTGCGCAGCAGGTGATAGGCGCTGATGCCGACGACGAAAAAGGCCCCAGTGGTCAGACCGCCCAGGGCCACATGCGGGAATTGCAGCAGGACGTTGGGGTTGGTGATGACCGCGATGAAGTCGGTCATTTCCGCGCGCCCACTCTCGGCAATCTGGTAGCCGACCGGGTGCTGCATGAAGGAATTGGCGACGAGAATCCAGAAGGCCGAGACGTTGGCGGCCAGCGCCACCAGCCAGATGGCAGCCAGATGCGTGCCTTTGGACAGCTTTTCCCAGCCGAAGATCCACACCCCCAGGAAGGTCGATTCGATGAAGAAGGCCACCAGCGCTTCTACCGCCAGCGGCGCGCCGAAGATGTCCCCGACGAAGCGGGAATATTCCGACCAGTTCATGCCGAACTGGAATTCCTGCACGATGCCGGTAACGACGCCCATCGCAAAGTTGATGAGCAGCAGCTTGCCCCAGAATTTCGCCATCGATTTATAGCGTTCCTGGCCGGTGCGCACGTAAAACGTCTGCATCACCGCCACGATGATCGACAAACCGATGCTGAGGGGTACGAAGAAGAAATGATACACGGTGGTGATGCCGAATTGCAGTCGTGCCAGGGTCAATGCATCCATATCATTTTCCCAATCCCCATAAAAACCATCCAGCCATAGTAGCTGCTAACCCTCCAGGCCAGCAGTTATAACCATCATAAAACTCGGGTGACGATTAGTCTACACTGCCAGGAGTCCGCTTCTCGGACGACGCTCCTGCCCGGCGCGCGCGGAATATGCTATGCTAGCGGCGGCTGTCCGCACTGTGGATTTGGGACTGTATGCATTAAGGAGATCACACCATGCGATGGGAAAAACTGACAGGCGATCAGTTTCCAGAAGCGGTGACGGCTGCGCAGGGCGTCTGTCTGCTGCCGCTGTCGGTTATCGAACGTCACGCGCATCATCTGCCGCTGGGAACCGACATGTACATTGGCCGTGAACTGTGCCGCCGAGCGGCGGAAATCGAACCGGCGGTCATCTTCCCCGATTTTATCTTCACACAGATTCTGGAGGCACGTCATTGTGCCGGGACGATTGCCATCGACGCTGAGTTGATCGTGCGGCTGCTGGACAATGTCTGCCGCGAAATCGCGCGCAATGGCCTGAAGAAGATCGTGCTGGTCAATGCGCACGGCGGCAACAACCACCTGATCCGCTTCTTTTTGCAGGCGCAGCTTGAAAGTGCGCGGGACTATGTGGTTTACGTGGCCTCGACACGGCCCGGCCCGGACGATGAAGCGGCGGTTGCGGCGCAGTGGGCTTCGACCGTGGATGGACATGCAGGGGAAAGCGAGACCAGCACGATTCTGGCGATTCGGCCCGATCTTGTGCGGCGCGACCAGCTTCACAGCGACGGGGAAGGCATGCCGCAGGGACGTTTGCAGGCGCTGCGCGACCAGGGCATCGAAACGGGAATCTGGTGGTATGCCGACCACCCGACCCACTATCGCGGAGATGGCAGCCCGGCGACCGCCGCCAAAGGTGAAACCCTGCTGGCAGCCCAGGCACGTGCCCTGGCGAAGGCCATTCGCCTCATCAAAACGGATGCCGAAACAAAACGTTTGCAGGATGCTTTTTTCGACGCCTCCACCCACTGAAGTCTTCAATAAGGGCGCAGACTGGGTTCATTGAACGGCGTTCTCCCTCGGCAGAGCGGCTTCGGGTTGGCGGTGTGATCGTTTCGAGGGTGCGGCGTCGAACAGGGTAATTTCAAAGGTGCTGCCTTCATTCGGCTGCGACTGAACGCGGATCTGCCCCTGGTGGTTGTCGATCACGCGCTTGACAATCGACAGGCCCAACCCCAATCCGGGCGTCGTATGGGCGGTGTCGCTGCGAAAGAAGCTGTTGAAAATATTGGGCAGATCATCCGGGGTGATGCCGGTGCCGGTGTCCGCGATTCTGATGGTGATTGCTTCGGCGAGCCGGAAGGTCTGAATCGTGACGGTGCCACCCGGGTTGGAGTACCGCACGGCGTTATCGACCAGATTGCTGAACGCACGTTCAAGCTGGTCATAATCGCCTGTGGCGACAATCGGCACGCGGCTGAAGTCGAGCACGATGCGGATATTCCTGACGGCGGCCTGTGGCTTGAACTGTTCGGCGACCGCGGTCAGCATCTGGTGTAAATCAAACTCGGTGCTGACGCGCCGGGCCGGGTCCTGAAGGCGGAGGATCGTCATCAGGTCTTCGACCAACCGATTCATCAACTGGCTTTGCTGTTCGATCAGCGTGACGCGCTTGAGCTGCTCGTCGCTGACCAGCGTGCGTTTCAACAGGTAGAGGCTGGTCTGAATGACGGTGAGCGGCGTCTTGAACTCGTGGGCGGCGTCCGCCAGAAACAGCGACATGATGCGCATGCGTTCCTGTTCAAAGGCGAGCTGCCGTTCCTGTTCTTCAGCCCGCTTCTGGCGCGTAATGTCACTCAACAGCAGGACCTTGCCCTGCGGCTGGCCGTGCCGGTCATTCACTGTCGAGATGCGCCGATTATACACGTGGGGCCTGCCGTGCAGGTCGGTCCATTCCACATCCTGACTTTCGCCCTCGGTCAACCACTCAGGCCACGCGCTCAGAAACTGATCGATCGGCTGGCCCGGGTCGAGCAGCAGCGGCCCCTCGTGGATCGAATGCAGAAAATTCTCTGCTGCCGGGTTCAGATCGACCAGGCGCTGCTGTTGATCCACGACGATCACACATTCTTGCAGGGTGTCGAAAATCTGGCTGCGGGCGATGGGCACCAGGTCGAGAAAGCGATTGTGAAACAGGTTGTAGGTGTAAATCAGGCCGGTCAGCGTAAAAACGATGGGCGTCAGGTCGAGGTTCGGCAGCGGATTCAAGCCTGCGATGCTGATGATGTTGCTCAGCCAGGGCAGGAGCGCACCAAAAAGCAGCGCTCCTGTCTGCCGTCGATAGGGCCTTTGCTGGTGCAGATAGTACTGGCCGAGCATGATGCAGGCGATCAGGAGCAGGCTGTACGAATAAATGACGTGAAACCAGAAGCCAGGACCACCCGCCA
>JAIOHO010000776.1 GCA_019912905.1 Anaerolineae bacterium | reverse complement strand
ATAACGTACTGGCGGCTCAGACGGTGGTCGTGGCGGGTTCCGGCGGCTGGCAGGCTAATCTCAATGTGGCAGCGGTGCCAGGCAGTTTCGGGCGCATTACGGCCTTTGCCACCTCCCCCAGCGATGGCAGCGTCGTCGCTTCTGCTTCCGTCAACGTGACCTACGGCCAGCTCACCCAGGGAGGCGGCACGACGACGACCCTGCTGCAAATCAACGTGCCGCAGGATGAGGCCGTGCTGAATCTGAACGCGCCGGTCACCATCAGCGGCATCGGCACCGGCTTATTTGAGGGTACCGTCATCGTGCGTGTGCTGGACTTCGAGGGCAATGTGCTGGCCGAGCAGCCGACCACGTCGCCGCAGGGCAACTGGTCTCTCAGCCTGACCCTCCCGGCTGCCCCCGGTACGCGAGGAATCATTTATGCCTACTCGCCGTCGCCGCTGGATGGCAGCCCGCAGGTGGTGGATGCCGTCAACGTGGTGTTTGGCCCGGCGCAGACCGGCCCATTTGTCACGCTCAGTTCGCCGCTGCCGTATGCGCTGCTGGACGTGGAGACCTTCAAAGTCAGCGGGCGCGGCGGCGGCCTGTTTGAAGGCAATGTGATCGTGCGCGCGCTGGACAGCGCCGGGAATGTGCTGGTCGAACAGCCAACGACGCTCAACGCGGCTCAGGTGGGCGGAGAAGGCGAATGGGAGGCCCTGCTGACGGTTGAGGTAGACCCCGGTACACGCGGCGTCATCGAAGCGTCCTCGACCTCGCCAGCAGACGGCAGCGTCATCGCGCTGGCCCGCGTCCCGGTGACCTTCGGGCTGCCGGACCCTAACATGCCCTTCGTCCACATCGTCAGCCCGCTGCCGGGTTCGCCGCTGACCGCTGAACTCGGCGCTGCCGTCCGTGGCTACGCGGGCAGTCTGCCGACCGACACGGTGACCGTGCAGATCATCGACGCGCAGGGCAATATTCTGGCATCGCGGTCGGCTGCGGTCGATGCGCAGAGCGGTCTGTGGCTGGCTCCGCTGACCCTGGCGGAAGTGCAGGCGGAGACATCCGGGCGGTTGGTGGCTTTTGCCAGCGGCCCCAACGGTACAGTGGTCGCCAGTGACGGCTTCCCGATCCAGTTTGCAGAGTAACGTCTGACTGTGTTTCGTGGGGGTGCAGCGCATGGCTGTGCCCCCTGCGTGCTTCCCTACAGCAGCTTCAGCAGCGCCTCGACCCGCTGGGTGTAAGTATGCTGCGCGTAGACATGTTCGCGGGCGCGGGCGGCAATCGTTTCGCGCTCGGCGTCGTGGCGCAGGTAATAGGCCACCTTTTCCCGCAGATCAGCTTCATCCGTATAGGTCACGATCGTTTCGCCGGGGGTGAACCAGGCGCGAATGCCGGGCAGGTCTTCGGTAAACTGAAGCACGCCGACCCCGGCGGCCTCGAACAGGCGCATGTTGCCGCCATAGCGCATGAAATTGCCATGCGGATTCAGGGTTATGCGGGCCGCCGACAGCACGCGTAGCATGGTTTCGCCCAGGGCCGCGCCGCGCAGGTGGGGGCGGAGTTCAGCGGGGACTTCGTGCACGCTCCAGATTCCCAGGTCGAAATTGGTCAGAGCCGCCAGCGCCTGCACCCGCTGGCTGTACAGGTGTGCCGGGATGAGCGTGCCGACGAAGGCGACATCGCAGGCAAACGCGGCCTGCTCCTGCGGGGTCAGCGCATAGGGGTGATGAAAGTCCGGGTCGGTGGCGGACAGCGGCAGGCATTCCATCCGGCGCGCGCCCAGTTCCAGCCACTGGATGCCGTGATAATAGTCGTTGACCAGCGCCAGATCGTACAGCGGCATGGCGGCGCGATCAAGCGCTCGGGAAAAGACGATCGGCGACGTGCCGGTGGCGTAGACCAGCCTGCTGCCGATCTCGCGCTTGATCGCCGCCAGCGTTTCCGGGTAGATCACGGTGTTGTCGCCGACCATCCACACCAGGTCGGGGCGGAAGTCGTGCGCTTTGGCGAGCAGGGCGGCGTTGCGGGCGTGGGCATCGGGGTTGATCTGCGGCGGCACGCGGTTGAGCGC
>JAIOHO010000775.1 GCA_019912905.1 Anaerolineae bacterium | reverse complement strand
CGCACATCCCGTTCGATGCGCTGGCCGTAGACCTGGGCGCTGAAGTTGCGCGTAAACTGCACCACCGCCCGCACCAGGGCGATTACGACGATGACGAGGCAGATACTCGCCACGCGCTCGAAATTGCGATCCCGAGTCACGGCATCAAAAGCCTGGCCGATAAATTGGGGGACCAGGGCGGCAAGTCCCGCGTTGCCAAATGCGCCCAGGACCATCAGAATACCCACCCACCAGTGGCGAATCACGTGCGAGAGGATAAACCGCAGTGGGTTGGCATGATTGCTGGTAAACGCGCGATGCGCGTCGAATTCAACCGTCATACAGGTTCCCTGAAATCTGTCAGCACCCTTCTATGGTAGCCCAGGTGGATCGACCCAAATAACACCAATTTAGCTGCCGCTCAGGGAGACGTCGTCGAGTCGCAGTTCATCGGTGCCATCGGGCAGCGGCAGCCGCCTCCCATCCCAGGATTGGTAAACGACCAGCGCCAGTTGATACGCACCCTTGGGGAGTCCCGGCGGTAATTCGATGTGGCGGGTGTCGATGTACACCTTGCCCGAATCCATCTGCGACGTCTGGACCGGCTGGCCCGCGTAAAAATCGGTGATCGGCCCATCGTGCTGTGCCACCAGCGTGCCATCCGCATCGAGCACATGCAGGCCGATCGAATAATCCAGGCCAATCGGTGAATCGGCTATCCACCACAGCCGGACAGTGAGCGACTCCGGTGTGACCTGATCGACATCAAGGCCTCGGAATTCCAGGGCATCGCCAAACAGGACCGGTTCCGCCAGCGGGGGAGCTTCCAGAAGCTGCAACAGATAGCACCAGTCGTGGTCGCAGCGGCCCAGTACAGTTTGCAGCGGGTGAGTCGCTTCAATCTGGCTAAAGCGGCCTTGCGTTTCATCCGAGAACCACTCCAGCCCGGTGATGTACCATACCCGACGCTGACTTTGCGCAGCCTCCAGGCTGTCCACCCGCCGCGCCCATAAATCGGGGGCGAGGTAACGCCGGATTTGGCCGCGTACAAAGGGATCGCCCAGGTCGCCATCATCGAACCACAGCACGTCCTCCGGCCCAGCTATTGCGGAAACCTGCCGGAACAGGTCGCGAAAGGGGATGCGGTCGTGCGGAAGCTGAGTCGGCAGCAGCCACAAACTGATTGTCGCCATGCCGATCAATGCGAGCCAGCGAAGCCGAGGGTGCAGCACAGCCAGACTCGCCCCCATCGCCAGGCCGATACCCAGCGAAAGATAGGCCACGTAACGCGGCGTATAGACTGCCGCAATCAGATTGACGAGCAAAGCCACCGCCGGAACCCCGACACCCCACACCAGCACCAGCCAGAAGGCACGCCTGCGCCACAGATAGCAGGCCCCCACCAGAACGATCAGTCCATACAGGGGAGCAAGGCCGTTGGTCACCACATCCATCAGACTGAACACCGCGGACAATGTGGTGGGTTCAGTGGTCGTGGCGATACCCAGGCCGCGGACATTGCCAAAATCGGTTTCGATGTGCTGAAGCTTGGCGATCTGGTTGATGAAAATCGGAAACCAGGGCAGCCACAGCACAAAAGCGATCGTTGCGGCCAGGAAACCCTGCGCAAACATCTTGTTTTTCGATGAAGAGCGCGGACGCAGCCCCTGGTCAGCCACAAAAAAAACGACCTGCACGGCCACCAGAAAGGCCGTGAAATAATGAACATACAGCATGAGTGCAATACTGAGACCGTACAGGATAGCCGTGCGCCGGGATGGTCGCTCCAGCCAGTTCCAGAACAAGACCATCGACAGGGCCGCCGTCAGCATCACCAGCGCATACGGACGAATTTCCAGGCTGTAGATGTGAAAATAAGCATTGACCCCCAGGAGGGTCAGCGCGAACCAGCCATAACGCACCGCCCTGAACCAGCGCCGCCCGATCCGGTAAACCAGCGCCAGCGTGAGCATGCTCAGGAACACGGCGTAAGCGCGCGCCGCAAATTCGCTGCTGCCCGCCACCTGCTGCCACAGCCAGAACATCCCGAACCACAGCGGGGCCTGAATATCCTGGTTGGCCTGGTAATCGATGGCATAGGCCAGATCGCGGCTGGTGGTATCAAAAGCGATGCCTTCATCGGCGCGCATGGCGGTGCTGTGAATGCTGTGGATGCGCAGCGCAGTCACGGCGAAGATGATCATCAGCGCGACCCGCCACCCCCATCGAGCCGTGTTCGACATGCCAACCCACCTCGTTGTACCGGCGAACAGTTGATGGTACATTGTAAGCGCAAAATACGGCAAAGACAGTGCGGATTCCGCGCCGGATAGCGCACTTCTGCCCCTCGAATTGGATCAATCGTCTGGAGCAACCCTCATGACCAAACCGAAAGTGTTCGTCAGCCGCATCATCCCGGCGGCAGGTCTGGATCAAGTCAAAGCGCACTGCGAGGTCGATCTGTGGACTGAACGCATGCCGCCGCCCTATGAAGTCCTGACGGAGCGAGTACGAGGTGTGGATGGTTTGCTGTGCCTGCTCACGGACCGCATCGACCCGGCCCTGATGGATGCGGCTGGGCCGCAGTTGAAGGTCATCAGCCAGATGGCCGTCGGCTATGACAACATCCATATCCCCGCCGCCGCCGAACGCGGTATTCCGGTCGGCCATACGCCCGGCGTCCTGACCGAAGCCACTGCCGATCTGACCTTCGCCCTGCTGCTGGCTGCCGCACGCCGGATTGTCGAAGGGGTGAATTATATTAAGGCTGGAAAGTGGGAAACCTGGGAGCCGGAAACGCTGCTCGGCGCGGATCTGGCCGGTGCAAAGCTGGGCATCATCGGCTACGGGCGTATCGGGCGAGCAGTCGCCAAACGCGCGAGCGGCTTTGACATGAACCTCATCGCCTACGATCCCACCATTTCCGCCGAAGATGCCGCCCGGCTGGGAATCACGCTGGTCGAACTCGATACACTGCTGGCCGAGTCAGATTTTGTGACGGTGCACACGCCGCTGACCGCAGAAACCCGGCACCTGATCAACCACGACACCCTGCACAAAATGAAGCGCAGCGCGATTTTGATCAACACGGCGCGCGGGCCGATTGTCGATCCGGGGGCGCTGTACGACGCGCTGAAGGCTGGCACCATCGCTTATGCTGCGCTGGATGTCACCGAGCCGGAGCCGATTGCCGCCGACCATCCGCTGTTGAGCCTGCCCAACCTGACGATCGTGCCGCACATCGGCAGCGCCAGCGTGCGCACCCGCAACCAGATGGCAGAAATCGCCGCCGCCAATTTGCTGGCGGGCCTGCGAGGAAAGCCGCTGCCACACCAGGTCCCCAACCGCTAGTCCTCCGTACACGACAAGAGAGTCCACACAGGCGTTTGTGTCCTGCATGGACTCTCTCCTTATTTCTGAAAACGAATCGCTGCCGACTGGTAACTGCTAAGCGAAAATCGCTTCCAGTTCGCGGCACTGTTCGATCCAGGCGTCCTGCTCGGCAGCGCTCATCGGCTGGAAGTTCTCAGCCGCCTTGAGCACCATCGGCAGCAGGCGCGTGTCGCCCGCCATGGGGATGCCGGTTACGCCGGGCTGCGACAGCGTGAAGTTGACGCATTTCTGGATGATGTCCTGCGCGTCATGCGGCTCATACCAGGTGTGGTAGCGCCGTTCCTGATCCTCATGCCAGGGGCCTTTGGCAATCGACTTGATCGCCATGAGGCCCACATCCCGATCCTGTACCTTTTGCAGCAGCTTCTCGGCATTGTTCCGGTAATCCGAGTTGCCGAACAGCACTGCATTGATCGGGAACAGCACGCTGTCGAAATCGAATCGTTCCAGCGCTTCCAGATAAATCGCCGGGGCCAGCCAGCCGTGCCCGGTGATGCCGATATACTTCGTCAGCCCTTCGTCGCGCGCCCGCTGTGCCGCTTCCAGCGCGCCATTCGGCCCGGTGGCTTTGTCGAGTTCCTCGAAGGTCGTCACGGCATGAATCTGAATCAGGTCGAGCGGTCCCAGCAGTGCCACCGAGCGGTTGAACTCCGCCCAGGCCGCGCCATAGCCGCGTTCGGTGGTCTTGGTGCCCAGGAAGATTTCGCTGCGGTGCCGCCTGACCCAGGGTCCCATCCGCGTCTCGGCCATCCCGTGTCCATACGAGGCGGCGGTATCAAAATGGTTGACCCCACCGGCCAGCGCCATGTCCAGCGCAGCATTGGCCTCATCCTGCGTAATCGTCGGGTGCAGAGCCGCGCCCCCGAAGATTGCAATACTGCTCATATGTCCACTGCGTCCAAATCGTCTTTGCTGCATGGGGTTATTGCCTCCTTTTGCTCCTATGGTACATCATCCCCGGACCGTATGCTATAATGCCGCGCGCGATGAATGCTCTACTACCCTGGATTCTGATTACGTTAGTCCTCGCCAGTGCCTTTCCCTGGTCGATCTGGTTCCTCGCGGCAGGCAGCCAGACGGTGGAGGCCGCCTTAGCCATCCCGCTCACGCTGGCCCTGAGCACCGGCGTTTTGTCGCTCGTCATGTTCTGGCAGGCGCTGGCGGGCATCCCCCTCGACCTGGGGCGCATCACCCTGGTTTACTTCGTAGTCATGCTGCCCGGTGTTTGGCTGGGCTGGCGGCGGGGCTTTTCATGGCCGCGCATCCAACTTCCGCGCACCCGGCTGGAGTATCTGGCACTGGCCCTGCTGGTCATGATCAGTGCTGGGGTGCTGTTCACCAGCTTGTACTGGCCGTTCAGCCGAGCCGACTCGATCGGCATCTACGCGCACTACGGCGAATATATGTACAGCCAGCGCACCCTGGCGGACCTGCCCGGCAGCCTCACGATCCATGAAGCCTACCCGATTCTGGTGCCCCTGCTGTACACCTACGCTTATCTCGCCGCAGGCTGGCCGCAGGAGTTCCTCGCTCGCCTGTTTCCCGCAATGATGAGCATCGCCATCCTGAGCATCATTTATGCGTTCGGGCGCAGGCTGCACAGCAAAGCGGCAGGCTGGATCGGGGCGCTGCTGCTGGCCCTCACGCCGACCTTCGGCAGTTGGGCCTCGTCCGGCTATGTCGATCTGCCAATGGCCTTCTTTTACCTGCTGGCGGTGGTTTTCGCCTGGCGCTTGTGGGAAAGCGGGCGCTGGCAGGATGCGGCCCTGTGCGGCGCGATGGCTGGGCTGGCCGCCTGGACCAAAAACGCCGGGCTGGTCGGCATCGGTCTGCTGGTCATCTGGCTGCTGTGGGTGCGGCTTAAACAGCAAACGAGCTGGCCCCTGATCGGCCTGGCGCTGGCCGTCTGCGCCGGGATCGCCGCGCCCTGGTATGTGCGCAACTGGCTCGGCGCGGGGCTGATTATTCCGCCGACGATCTGGTCCGATCAGGCCAGTCAGACCGTCGGTACGCTGCTTGTGCTCGCGACCCACCCGGAGACCTACGCGCTGTCCGGTCCGCTGATCCTGCTGAGTATCTTCGCCGCACTGATCGACGTCATCCGGCGGCGGTTGGATACGCCCGCTCTACTGCTGCTCCTGTGGTGGACGCTGCCGTTTTATGCGGTCTGGTGGTGGTTCGCCAGTTATGATCCCCGCTTCGTGCTGCTGTTTCTGCCAGTGCTGTGCGTGCTGGCAGGTGTACAGATCGCCCGCTTGTGGAACCATGTACCCGGTCAATGGCAGCAGCGGCTAGTGCTTCCGATCGCCATCGTCATGCTGATCCTGGGTCTGCGCGCGACCTGGGAC
>JAIOHO010000075.1 GCA_019912905.1 Anaerolineae bacterium | reverse complement strand
CGGCAGCGAACCGGGCTGTGCTGTGCGGCAGGCAGTCGAGGCCGGGCACATCAGCCCCAGCCGCTACAAAAGCTACCTGCAACTGCGCAGCGAACTCGAAGACAGCTACGCGTTTACCTGATTGATCCCAACGGTATTCGTTTTCACAACGGGAGCAGTGATCATGCTCGCAACGTCGTTTATCGGGCTGCCTCGGCACACCGGAGCAGCCCATTGCTTTGAGCAGGCGCATCTGTAACCGGCATTACGCGCCGACTTTGCTGAACTCGACCTTCGACACGCGCATCCCTTCCATCGCGCGTACACACACCGAATAATCTGCATAACGCACACAATCGCCCAACTGCGGAATCCGGCCCAACTGCTCGGCAACATAACCGCCGATGGTAGTCGATTCGGGTTCCTTCTCCAATTCGCCGAAGCGGTCGCCAATCTCGGTCAAGCTCACCAGGCCATCCACAACCATAATATCGGCCTGAGTCACGAAGGGTTTGCCCTCCGAATCGAACTCATCCTGCACCTCGCCGACCAGTTCCTCGAACACATCTTCCATCGTCGCCGCGCCGGACATGCCGCCATATTCGTCGATGATGATCGCCACATGGGTTTTCGTCTTCTGCATCTGCTCCAGAAGTTTATCGACATGGACCGTCGCCGGCACAAACAGAGGCGGGTGCAGCAGCGGCAGGAGGTCGAAACCCTGGCCGCCATTGGTCAGGAGTTCGGGTTGATGGGCTACCGTATCCAGCAGGTCTTTGGTATGCAGGATGCCGACCACATTGTCGATCACACCCTCATAGACGGGATAACGAGAATAATGCTGGGTCACCACCTGTTCCAGCAGCGCCGGGAAGGGGATATCCACCGGAAACGCCAGCACATTCACACGCGGTTTCATCACCTCCGCGACCAGGATGTCGCTGAAATCGAATGCCCGCCGCAGCAGGCGCTCGTCGCTTTCGGGGATCAGCCCGGCCTCCTGGCTGTAATGCACCAGCATCACCAGTTCCTCGGCAGAATGCACCTGTTCGTGACCGCTGGTGGGTTGGAAGCCGATGAGCTTTACAATGGCATTACCCACCCCATTCATCAGCCGGATAATCGGCCAGAACAGGCGCAAAAACCAGGTCGTCGGCCCGGAAACGATGATCGCTGTCCCTTCCGGGCGCTGGAGCGCGATCGACTTGGGCACCAGTTCCCCCAGCACAATATGGAACACCGTCACTAGGGAGAAGGCCACCACCACCGCGATGGTCTGGTCCAGTGCCGGGGCGATGTCTTCCAGCGGCAGAAGCCTGAGCAGCGGTTCAATCAGATGCGCCACGGCGGGTTCGCCAATCCACCCCAGCGCAAGGCTCGCCAGTGTAATGCCAAGCTGGGTCGCGGCAATGTAGCTGTCGATGTGCTGGACGGCTTCCTGAGCCACCTTCGCGCCGCTGTGCCCTTCTCCTGCAAGCTGTGCCAGGCGGGTCTGGCGCGCGCCGACCAACGAAAATTCGGCGGCGACAAAGAAGCCATTCATAAAAACCAGCAAAAACACGGCCAGTAAGCCGGCGATACCTTCCATGAGATTACTCCATAGGTCCCGATCTGAACCATTATACCGTTGGTCGTGGGGGCAGACTGCCTCGCCGCTGCGTTTTCCCAATTCCCCCAGATGATGACCATTCGCTTAACTACATACGAAAAAGTGCTTTGACATGTTGAGGATCATTTCTCGCTCAAAAACTCAACACTCCGCACCCAGCACTTTTTTGACTGCACTTATGGATAAACTTATGAGTAAACGCCTCAGCTTGTTTACCTCACCCCTTGCCAACCTGCGGTTGTCTTTCCCCTGTCCGAATTCAGAGAGGGGGAGTCGAGCTACGCGAGATGGGGTGAGGTAAGATGCGGATCACGCTGCCCCAAGATTAGAATGTACCTATTCAAACTTACTGGATGCACGATTAAGCGCGCCTGAGTAAATTCTGCATCCATAAGAGACCTCGGTTATAATGCGAGTAACGGCTTCAGGGCTGACTCGTGTACGAGGGATAAGAGGTGCGGGCGTGAGTTCTTCTTCGCTAATCGGCCAGAAACTCGCCAACCGATACAAAATTACGGAGCTTCTTGGCAGAGGCGGTATGGCGACCGTCTACAAAGGTTACCAGGAAGAAATTGACCGCTTCGTGGCGATCAAGGTGCTGCCGCCGCATCCGGGCCAGGACAGTGAGTTCGCCGAGCGGTTCCAGTTAGAGGCGCGCACCATCGCCCGCCTTCAGCACCCGCACATCCTGCCTGTTTATGATTATGGACAGGAGGGCGACACGCTCTACCTGGTGGTGGCCTATATCGAAGGCGGTTCCCTGTCCGACCGCATTGACCGCGGGCCGATGGCCCTCAAAACGGTCGAGTCTTACCTGCGCGAAATCGCCTCTGCGCTGGATTTTGCCCACCGTCAGGGGGTCGTACACCGCGACATCAAGCCCGATAATATCCTGATCAACACCGAGGGGTATACGCTGCTGGCCGATTTCGGCATCGCCAAGCTGGTGAGCAGCAGCACGAAGCTGACCGCGACCGGTGGGCTGGTCGGCACACCGGCATACATGGCCCCCGAACAGGCCCAGGGCGGCGAAATCACCCCGGCAGTAGACATCTATTCGCTGGGCGTGGTCGCCTATGAAATGGTGACGGGCCGCCAGCCCTATACCGCCGATACGCCCATTCACGTGATGATGAAGCACGTCACGGAGCCAGTGCCGCGCATCTCCAGCGCCAAACAGGACCTGCCGCTGGCCCTGGAAAGCGTGATGCTGCGCGTGATGGCGAAACATCCAGAAGATCGCTATGCCACGGCCACCGAGTTCGTTGAGGATTTCAGCCGGGCCATCAGCGGGCGCGACGTCACCCCCCTGCCGCTGCGCATGACCGACACCCTGGTGATGGGCGAACCCTCAGAAACGCGCCAGTTTTCCGCGCCGGGCACCATGGCCGCCAACCCGACTCAGGCGGTGGGCAGCCCTTCCTCGACCAATATGCTCCTCATCGTGGGCGGCGTGGTCGTGATCGCGCTGCTGGTCATCGCCATCGTCGCGCTGGTGATTTTTACCGTCAATCAGAGCAACTCCGGCGTCGCCAGTAACCCCACTGCCGCGCCGACTCGTGCTCCAACCGAAGCGATTCAGGCGATCCCTCCGGCGACGTCTGAACCGTCGTTAGGGACCGCGACCTTCAGCACCGCGACGACGATTGGGGATATGCTGACTCTGCGCGCCAACCGGATGCCGCCGACGGCTCCCGGCGAAAATTATGTGGTCTGGCTGCAAAATACCGACAGCGGCGACGTCCTGAACACCGGCACCATGAAAATTAATGCCCTGGGCGAAGGCACCCTGACCTATACGGACGGTGAGGGGCGTTTTCTGCCCGGTCTGTTCAATGCGGTGGCGATTTCGCGAGAATCGACCGCCACCAGCGAGACACCTCAGGGCGAGATCGAATATCAGGGCAGCTACCCGATCGCGGTGGCTGCGGCACTCACCAGCATTCTCAAGGAGTCCGCCGACGGCATCGACGGCAGCAGCCTGACCCAGAGTGCCCTCAGCGAAGGACAACTGGGCCGACAGCATGCCAACCTCGCCGCCAGCTCGACCAACATCGGCGGCGTGCTGACTCATACCGAGCACACCATCAACATCCTGCTGGGTGGCGAGGAGGACTACAACGGCAACGGGCGCGGCGAAAACCCAAGCCGCAGCAAACTCGGTGTGGTCCATTTCCTCGACCTGATCGATTCTCAGATGGATTCGGCGCTGGAATCGCCCGGCACGACCACGCTGCTGGAAAGTGAAGCCGAACTGATCCGCGTGTGCGTCAACAATGCCCGCCTGACCATCGACCAGATTATCCCGGTCGAGACGGATCTGCTGAAGGCCGCCGATATGGATGCCGCCGCACCGCTGCTCAGCCAATCGACGCTTTTACTGGATGTGCTGGTCGATGGTGTGGACCTCGATGGCAGCGGCCAGATCGACCCCTTTGAAGGCGAATGCAGCTTGCAGCAGATCGAACGGTTTGGCGTGCTGGCCGGGGTCATCGCCATTCAGGAGAATAAGGACCAAGATGCTTAGGCGTGTGCTGCTGGCGGGCGCGCTGATTCTGGCCGCCTGCGCCCAGGCCAACGACAATCCCGGCCCTGTCGCTGACAGCGTTCACCAGATGGCGACGCTGCCGCCGGTCGCCTGGATTCAGCCCGCCGACACCATCACCCTGGACAACGTGTCGCAGATTCAGCTGCTGGGGCGGCTCGACAACCCGACCACACCCAGCACGATCTTCGATCATGCGCTGTCGCCGGATGGCACCCTGCTGGCGGGTCTGGATCACGAACAGATTATCGTCTGGGACCTGATCACCGGCCAGACGGTCTTTAACCTCGAACGGCGAGAGGAGATCACCCGCATCTTTTTCTCGGCGGACAAAACCGAGCTTTATGCTGTCGAACTCAGCGGCCTGGTGACGGTGTATGCGGCAGACACGGGCCGGGAGCGCACCACCTTTCGCGGCATCGACGAGTATGACGGCGTGCTGACCTACGACCCCGAAGGCAGCGTGCTGGCTTTCGCCAACCGCAAGGGCGAAGTGCGCATCTGGGACCCGCTGGAGCGGCAGGCCCTGGCGACCTTCACGGCTTACGACCGCCCCGTGCAGCGCCTGGCCTTTTCTCATGACGGCGACCGGCTGGCGACCGCCGACAGTTTTGGCGCGGTGACGATCTGGGATTGGCGCAGCCGCAGCGCCCTGGCCCCGCTGGAGAATGAGCAGCCTGCCCTGCGATTGGAATTCGCGCCCGATGACTCGCTGCTGGCGGTGGGTTCGCCGCAGGATATTCGCCTGTGGTCGAGCGCCGATGGCACGCTTCAGCGGCGCTTATCGACCGGGCCGGATGCGATGGACCTGCTGGCCTTCTCACCCGACGGCGCGCAGACAGTCAACGGCGGTGAAACCCCCGATATGCAGGTGTGGGATGTTCAGACGGGCAGCCTGATCGCGCGGCTGCCGGGCGTCGGTGAGGATCGGCTGGCGGCAGCGTATTCGCCCGATGGCGGCCTGCTGCTGACCGCCGAACTGGGCGGCAGCGTCTCGCTGTGGAATATGACGGCCATGACCGAAAACACGGTGAACCGCGCCGACCTCGACACGGGCAGCGCCCGGATCTATGCGGTCGATTGGACATCTGACGGTCTGCTGCTGACTCTGTTTGGCGCGACCGGATCGGTCTATGTGTGGGGCATTCCACCGCAAGCCGACCCCGGGTCTTAATCGTCGCGCGCCTGCTGCTCCACAGCCGACTCGTCCAGGTAGACCAGCATCTGCTCGCGCGCGCAGGTATACATGCGCTGCTCGATCTGCTCCAGCAGCGTCTGGGGGACGTGCTGCCACAGATCCGCCGCCATCTGCTGCGGCGAATCCAGCACCGCGCGAAATTCCTCGGCAGTCCGCTGCACGCGCGCGCCCAGCACCGCCAGCGTCTGGCTGTCCCCGGACGATTAAGACCCGGGGTCGGCTTGCG
>JAIOHO010000774.1 GCA_019912905.1 Anaerolineae bacterium | reverse complement strand
TTCCGGCTGGATTGCCCGCTGCAATCGGATGCGTGGCATCCACAATTTTCACCTGCGTGGTGGACGACCAGTTAAAACTCGTGCCCATCTCCATATCGTCCATCAGGTAGGCTTCCATGACCACGACCGGCAGGGCCGTGCCTTTGTAAGTACTGCGGACCGAGTTGGAGTCGACCGATTCGGAGATGACGACTGCCGCTGCGCCCGCTGCGGTGACATCGCTGAGCGGCTGGCTCTGGCCGATGACCACCACCTGATGACCCAGGCTCACGATCGCATCGCGGATCTTCGCATCGCTGGTTTTTAGCGAGGTGTTGCCGACAACCAGGGCAATCGTCCGGCTGGGATCGGGTTCGATCACGCCACCGCCGCCGGTATCGCCGCCAGTGTCACCGCCGGTATCGCCACCCGTATCACCGCCGGTATCGCCACCCGTATCACCGCCGGTATCGCCGCCCGTGTCGCCACCGGTATCGCCGCCCGTGTCTCCACCGGTATCGCCGCCGGTATCGCCGCCCGTGTCGCCACCGGTATCGCCGCCCGTGTCACCGCCCGTATCGCCACCGGTATCACCGCCAGTGTCCCCACCGGTATCGCCGCCGGTGTCATCGCCCGAAGGACTTTCAGCGACGGCCTGGCCGAAGGGGAATGCATTGACGGTTTCGCCGTCATCGTGGCGAGAAATCAAAAACAGCTTGGCAGGCGGTGAACCTTCCAGGCGACCGCAGATGTCGGTCGAATCCGTGGCTGCGGTTGACCAGACGTTGTTGGTGCTGTCATAGGTCATCCCGATTTCTTCCACCGAGCCGCCTGGGTCCTCGACCAGGACCGACACGGTCGTCTGATCGCAGGACGTGCCTGCTTCGACGGCGAAGACGCCGCCCGTGCAGGTGTAAGCCGGGCCGGTAACGACACGTTCCCACTCACAGCCGCATTCCATGCCGCCTTCGCCCAGTGCGCAGACGACGGTCTGATAGACCCCGCCTACGCCTGTTCCCAGTGCGGACAGGCTGCCAACGGCGACCATGCCGACGAGCGAGATCACCAGGGCGTATTCGACGAAGCCCTGTCCTCGCGGACGCTGGATGTTCTTGAAGAGCTGAGCGAACATCATAATGAAGCCTTCCGATAAGTCCGTACTAAAATGATCGGGTGTCAAGCACCCGTGATAACCTGAAATTGACGAACCAACTGGCTCTCGATGACCATCCCCTGTAAACCTTTCGGGTAGGCCATCACGACATTGCCGCTGGCGACCACTTCGGAACTGGCCTCCAGGCCCTGTTGCGTATTCTGATCGCGCACGAGATCGCTGATGCTGCTGTACACGATGACCTGCACCGCCTGCGGCAGCCCATCCGTACCCGGGACCGTGAATTTGAGTGTTTGTTTGCCGGGGGTGGTCGAGTCGCTAATGCGTTCGATGCCGAACATTTGCAGGCTGCTGCCGGTAAAGCGCGTGAAGACCGTATCCGCATTCAGGATCTGCACCGCCTGCGCCTTGGGTCCTTCAGCCGGGATGTAGGCGGGGCCAGTAGGCCGAAAGAGTATCGACAGGCCGATGACGAGGACAAGTGTCGTGACGGCGGTGATCGCGCCAACCGCGAGCAGACGCTGCTGGCGGGGGAGCCGTTTCAGACCCGGTGTCTGGCTGGTCTGGCTGACGAAGACATCGGCCACTTCCTCGGCAACGTCGGACATGGTGAAATCCGGGCTTTCGCCAAGTTGACCAAGCAGAGTCCGCGAGTTGCCGTGTCGGGGGTCGAGCAGCAGGGCGCGCTTCAGATGGCGGATCGCGCGGTCACGATCCTGGTCCAGGGTCAGTTCCGCGGCCATATACCAGGCATCCGCACTGGGGTCCGTGCGCAGGACTTCCTGAAGTTCGGCGGCTGCCAAACGGTAGTTTTCTTGGTTTAGCGCGCTGTGCACATCGCTGAGTGTGGTCATCGCGTCGGCCTCCGCCGTCTGTTTCTTTACAAAATTGAGAAAACATCTTCCATACTTCCTACATCAATTCTATTCTCATTATTCCAAGATGTAACATGGCTGCGGGAATTTTTGACGCTTAATTCAGAAATGTGAAAATCGTGTAGAGCGCCAGGCGGGAAGGTCGAGTAGAGCGGCACCCAGGAGACAGGCGAATCGTGCGGTGAGGGCCGATGCAGTTCTGAGAAGCGTAAAGAAGTGTTAAGGAGATTGGGCGATCAGCGGCGGCGCTGGCACAGGCGGGGCGGCAGCCAGCCGCGCAGCTCGGACCGTTCGTAGGTGCGCGCCCGGACATTCACATAGTCGGGCTGATCACCGATATAGACGTTGGCGGGGGCATTCCATAAATCGTCGGCATCGGCGTCGCAGGTCAGGAGGATGGACAGGTAGGTCTGTCCGGGATAAACACCCAGGTAGGCGACATAGCGGGCATAGTTGGTCGCGTCGGTGTAGATGATGACCTGTTCGGGGCGGCCCAGCAGCAGGGATACGTCGGCAAACGTCTGAAAGCCGGGCAGATAGATGGTTCTGACCGCGCCATTTTCCAGCCATACGTAAGCGCGTTCGCGGGTTTGTGGATTGAGGAAGCGCGAAGAATCCGCTGACCAGCGCCAGAAAATCTGCCCGAAGTAGGAGTCCAGGCGGCTGCCCAGTTCGCGCACGGGTCCGAGCTGCTGCATGATTGCCAGCGCTTCGGGGCCGGTGGTGTGACCCGGTCGGATGCCCTGCCAGCAGGGTAAGCTGGTGCAGCCGCCGACCAGCAGCTGCGCGATGCCGCCGTCGTCGTAGGGTTGTGCCCGGATCAGGCTGATGCCCGCCGCCAGCAGCGCCGCGACGATCCAGACCGGACGGATCAGGAAGTGGGCGAACATGTCTGCTGACCCTGCGCAAATTGATTGACCGCCGCCCGCTGCCGCCCATTCGCCCAGATAAAGGGACGCACGGCCCGCAGCCTGGCCCAGGCCTGATTCGGAGTCAGACCGGTGCTGACCAGATAAGCGGCAGCCATCGTGGGCGCGCGTCCGACGCCGACGCCGCAGTGGACATAGACGCCCCGGCCCGCTCCGATCTGCTCGGTCATAAAATCGACCCCGGCCTGAAGTTCTTCCTGCGATGGGGCGGTGTTGTCGATCACGGGCAGGTGCAGGTAATGCTCCAGCGCGACCCCGGCTGCCTCGTCGTCGAATTCTTTGCGCAGGTTGACCACTGCCGAGATGCCGCGCGCGCGGAGGGCGGGCAGGCCCTGGGGGTAATGCTGGCCGCCAATATGCAGCAGCGGCGAAATCTGACTGTAACGGCGCACCGGCACGCCGCTGATCTGGCGGGCGACCTGGGCAAAAATGCGCAGCCCGGTCTGATGCAGCGGGCGTTCTGCGATCCATTCCCAGGCGCGCTTGAGTGAGAAGAGCACCCGGTTCATGCGGCGCTTCCCTCGGGTAGTGAGGCAGTTTGTCTCTCCACAACGGCTCCTTGTCATGTATAAACTGTTGGATGCGTGTTTTCACATCCCCCAGATTCTGGTCGAAGAGGACCTGCACCGGCTGGGCATCCAGCACCATTACCTTTAACAGCCAGACTGCCGTCAGCGCGCCGACCTCGCCCGGTCCGGCACTCCCAGTCTGCGGCGGTTCAGGTTTTTGAGACAGGCCCGAATGACCGATTTTGGCCGGTAGGACTGCCCCTCGATTGTATCATGGGTTTTGGGAGGGTCTCACCAGTTCAGGGTCACGTCGCGGTGCCAGAAGCGGCGGATCAGCGTACCACCCGGCATCGCCGCCGCCAGTCGGTAGAGCAGATCCCAATCGTCAGGCGCGAGCACCTGGGCGACGATCAGCCCGGCGGCATACAGCAGCGGCCCGCCGATCATGCCGAGCAGGGGGTGCAGAGTGCCGAGCAGTGCCATTGCCAGTCCGACCAGCCCGGTCAGTATGGCAAGACGCAGCAGGCGGGGAATCATCCGCCGCCAATCCCAGCCAGCGGCCTGGAATCGGCTGACCAGCAGGAGCAGAATCAGGCTTTCCGCCGTCAGCGACGCCAGCGCTGCGCCGGTGATCGTCAGCACCGGGATCAGCAGGAAGTCGAGGGCGATGTTGATGCCCAGCCCGATCGTGCGCAGGACGAGCAGGGTGCGCTGCCGGTTCTGAACGACCATCGCCTGGGCTAAGGTGGCGACCGTCATGGCCGCCGCCGCGTACCAGATGAGGATGCGCAGCGCGTCCGCCGCCGGGCGGAAATCCGCGCCGAACAGGGGCACGGTGATGTCCGCCGCAAAAATCGACAGGACCAGCGCCAGCGGCAGGCTGATGAGCAGGGTAAAGAAGACCAGTTTTTCGACGATGAAGCCGAAGGTTTCGCCCTGCCCGGCCTCGTGATAGCGCGACATCATCGGGTAGGTGGCGATCAGAATCGTCGTGTTGAGCAGTTCAATCACCCCAAAGATGACCACAAAGGCGGCGGTCAGGTGACCGGTCTGCACCGTGCCGACAAAGCGCGTCGTGATGAGCTTGTCGGCGTGCTGGTAGGCCAGCGACAGGAAGGCGGACACGGCCAGCGGCGCGCCATTGCGCAGCAGTGGCCCGGCAATCTGGCGGTCAAACGGCCAGGCCGGACGGACTCCGCCGCGCAGCACCAGGCCCCACAGCACCAGCGCGCGCAGCCCCCCGGCGGCCAGGGTCGCCACGTAGACGCCGACCAGCCCCTGCCCGGCCAGCAGCGCCACACCTGCCAGCGTGATCAGCACCAGGATGTGGCCGACCGACACCGCTGCGGAGGCCCGCATCCGCTCCTGGGCCAGCAGCAGGTCGTTGGTCATGTTGCCGAGGACATCGACCAGCAGACTGACCGCCGCCAGCGCCAGCAGCCCGCGAATTGACGCATCGTAACCGCCGAGCGCCGCCGCGCCGTTCACCAGTCCATAAGCCAGCACCGCCAGCACCGACTGCATGATCAGCGTGGCGGTCAGATACTTGCCGGTGTGCTGGGGCGCGCGGGCCACGTCGCGGATGACGATCGGTCCCATGCCGAAGTTGACGACGGCGGTGCCGATGGCGATGAACGCGCCCACCGTGCCGTACACGCCATACGCCGCTTCGCCGATGGCACGGGCCAGGACCAACTGCCAGACGAACAGCACGCCCTTACTGAGGATGCTGGCCGTCGCCAGTGCCCCGGCGTTGCGCGCTGCTCGTCGCGCGTCCTGAGCGGAAATCGAGGCGGTCATCGACCTCCAACCATATTTGAGTTTGAGGGGAATAACGACCGCATCATGATGTCTCCGCCTGCCACTGCGCCAGGACCGCCTGCGCCTCGGCGTCGGTCTCGACGAAGCGAATCAGACGCGCGGAGTCCTGATAGGTGTGATCGGCCCCGCCCAACGGCGCAGCAATCGTCTCGTCCAGGCCGATGATCACGGCGCGGTCGCGGCTGTTAGGATGGATCGACACGCCCAGGCTGCGGATATGGCCCAGCACCCCGGCAGGCAGCTTCCCGCTCCGGCGCAGGTCAATGAGGATCTCGACGTCATGATCGACCGCATCCAGCCAGAAGGCGGCCCGGCGCAGCCCCTTGTGAAAATCGTTCCAGTTCCAGGGTGGAGTCGGGATCACCCGCAGCACCGTCTGGGCGTCGTTATCCCAATCAAAATCGACAGGCATGATTCTTCTCGCGTTTCATGATTCTCCGGTAGGGGCGAGGCAAGCCTCGCCCTTCATCCGTATAGGCAGCTGGAATAATACCGGTCCTCAGCCCAGCGTGCCGGGTTCGCATCAATGTACTGCCGGAGCCGGTTGAGCACCGCCTCGCTGCGAATAATGACCTCATGGAAACTCCGCTGCCATACGGGTGCGCCGGGCGTCTGGCGCGCACGATTGATTTCTCGCGCGTCTGCGGCTTTAAACCCGCCTACTACAGCTCCCAGCGATCCCGATGGGGGTCCTTGCGGGCGTTCGTTGCTGGGCGACGCAAGCGTCGCCCCTACCGGCGTATGGATAATCAGGATACCATGAACATGGTTGGGCATCACCACAAAAACGTCCGTTTCAATTTGCCGACGCAGTGTCGCCACTTGCTGCCACGCCCGTTCCACTATCTGCCCATACCGATTGAGCCGCATCTCCGCATTCTGGTCCACGCTGCCAAACAAGCAGGCCTGATGATAGGCGCAGATGGTCACAAAATACGCGCCGCCCTGAGCATAATCATACCCTGGCAGACGAACGGAGCGGCGATGATGTTTCTGCGGGTCATACGGCATGGGCTGTGTCCTGGCCTCTGAGCGGTGTCGCAAGGCATCTGCGCCTCAGAATATGTTTTTGACCGGCAGCTCGAAGCCGGGGAGTCCAGCGTAGGTCAGGGTATCATCCGCCGAGAGGATGGTTGCCCCTTTGCCCGGAACGTGGGTGACGACGCGCTGGTCAGCGGGATAGGCGACCCATACGGTGGTGCCGACGGCCAGATAGTTGCTGATCTTGATCGACAGCAGACGCGGGTCGTCGGAGGGCGAAACCACTTCGATGACCAGTTCAGGCGGGTTCGGGTCCACGTGCTCGGTCGTGGTCGGGGTGCGCTTGAAGGCGACATCCTGGGCATAACGTTCGTCGCCAATCCGATACAGCCCGGCCTCACCGGTGACATGGCCGTCGATCTGATTCTGAATCAGATACATTTTGAAGTAAGCTGCGATTGTGATCGCAATTTCAGATGACTGAGTATTGCTCGGTACCTCGATAATCTCCCCGGCGATGAACTCGAAATCCCGGTCGGCGTTTTCGGGCCGGTGCAGGAATTCGTCAAATTGTTCCGCGGTCATGACGTGCGGTTGCGCGACCATCTGTTTTCCTCGCTTGACTCAATGTCCGGGCAGGCGGTCCTGCGTGAAGCGTTTGATAGCGCGGTTGCCGGGGCCGCCTTCCGACAGCCAGCCGATCACTTCTGGTCGAGACACGATCTGAATCTTCCACCAGTTGAGATTATCGGCGCAGACCGGCCCCTCCAGCACGTCGAAGGCGATGCCCTCGATCAGCGAATACAGCAGGGTGCCATCCAGCCCCGGCGCGACGCGCAGGTTCTTGGGCTTATAATCCTCCACGTTGACCGAGGCCCGGTCGCCGAGATGCAGGCGCATGGGCGGCCCACAGACCTTGTCCGGCGAGGGCAAATCGGGGTCCGTGACGAAAGTCGCACCGTATTGCCCTTCGGCCATCCAGCCCTGAATGAGGATGCCCTGCCAGGTGACCTGGACCTGCCACCAGTTGAGCATCTCGACACACTGCGGCCCACCGACGATCGTGGCGGTATCGCCCTGGGGCGCGACGTGCAGCACCAGCCCCTCCAGCGTGGGTTCCTGACGGATGCGCACATCGTTCAGCAGCGGCATGTGCGAACCGCTCACCAGATTAAGCGGGTCGGGGCACAGCGTCGCCGGATCGACTTCGACTTTGAATATCAGGTAGCGGCCATCCGGCGCTTCTTTTTCGGCGATCCAGCCGGGGTTGATGTTGGAGGGTCCTGTGACCCGCCACCAGTTCAGACCATCGGCGCAGGCCGGGCCTTCGACGATCTGGAAGGTGAGGCTGTCCTGCAAATATTCCGCGATGCCGCCGCTGCGAGTCGGCAGGTTGCGGATGTAGATGCCGGGTCGCGTATTGACGTGCAGGCCCGCCGCCAGCGGCAGCGATGGCCCGCAGCCGACATCGACCTGCGCCTGGACTGGCCGCCCAATCCACACGATGACCAGCATCAGAAGACTCATCATCCCGCAGCGTTTGGTCATGGACACACCTCTTTCCGTATCGCCTGCTGCTTATTGTAAATGGAACGTCTCAAAAGCACGACCCTGACCGCTACTGGCGGTGCTCGTCGTAGAACTTCTGCCACTGCTCGTGAAAGTCCGCGTAGACGGTATTGGCCGTCTGCGACGCCATGACCGGAATCACGGCGGCAGGCAGGTCGTCGAGCGCGACCTGCACGAAATAGATCATTTCGGTCGCCTGCATCACGGCGGCGTACCAGTGCCAGGCCCAGGACAGCGCCAGTAGCAGCAGGCTGGCCCCGGCCCCGACTGGCAGCGGCAGCGGCCCGAACAACAGCAGCAGGCTCATCCAACCCGGCAGCACAAACACGTCCAGCAGGAACGGCAGCGCCAGCCGCGCCCGCAGACTCACCCGCGTCACACCGCCATCAATTTCCGAGCAGGTGCCCATCAGCACGGCGGCCACGCGTCCCCGACCGCGCCGCCAGGGGACGCGGCTGGTGCTGCTCATCAGGAAGCCATCCTTCCAGGGCTTGAGGTGATAGCGGCGGCCATCGCTGAACAGATTGCGCAGGTGCAGCCGCTGGGTGCTGGGCCGGGCAGCCTGGGACAGAGTCTGCAAGCAGGCCGAGGGTGTGGCCCCGATCAGCAGCACGCGCTCCGGGTGGACGTACCATCCCCGGTTGAGCACGGCCTGTCTGATTGGTCTGATGAGACGGCGCATCCCCGCTTCCTGTGAGTCACTTTCCTCTATTGTAACGTCACTTGCGCATGGGGATGGTGTGCGGAAGGATTCATATCTGCCGGTTCATTTTCGGATTGCAGCGCGAGCGGTGGCAAGCTGCTGCCGCATGCTTACCAGCCCTTCCGGTGAGACTCCCCAAATCGGCCCGCCCGCGAACGCGGCTGCACTACCGGGCGTCTTTTTGTGTTATGATTGTTGGCGTCACGTTTTGATCCCGTAAAGAGGTGGCTTATGTCTGACACTGAGCAGAGTCCCCAGCCTGACAGCGACCGCACCTACGAGGGCAATCCCTTCACCATGGCCCTGGACCGGATGCTCAAGGATAAGGCCGCTCGCCCCCAGGATGTCTACCGCCTGGCCGTAATCGTGCAGGCACTCATCGAATCACTCGACAGCCCCGAAGCCATGGAAACCATTCGTTTTGAACTGCGCGCCCTGATCAACGATATGTCGCAAAAGTTCTAGCCCCGTGACTGAGACTGTCCCGCAGATCGATCCGCTGGAAGAATCGCTGCTGCATCAACTGCTGGTCCAATCGAACCGCCTGCAAGCGCTGCCGACCGGGTTGGTGCTGCTGGCTCTGACACTGGATGCGCTGCTGCTGGCGGCGGCCTGGGCCTATGGCGGCGGCGCTGGACCTGCGGCGCTGGGCGTGACGGTGGCATTTGGGCTGGCCTGCGCGGTCGAGTGGGGCCTGCTGGCCGGACTGCGCGCGACGGGGCGCAGCTTCGGGCCGGATAAACCCTCGGTGCTGGCGCTGGCGGCGGTCCAGGCACTCCTGCTGGGCATCCTGGGCCTGCTGGCGGCCCCCTGGCTGCTGGCGGTGGGCCTGCTGATTTTGATTGCCGCCCTGGTCACCTATGCCACCTGGGTCGAGCCGTTTCAGCTTGGCGTGACGCACCAGACCTACATGACGTCCAAATATCAGGCCGACCAACCCCTGCGGCTGCTGCAAGTGGGCGACCTGCATATCGAACGAATCACGGCGCGCGAGCGTGATCTCAACCAGAAAATCCAGGCGCTTCAGCCGGACGTGATCGTGTTCACCGGCGATTTTGTCAACCTGTCCAACACCCACGATCCCGAAGCAGAACAGGCGATCCGCGCGGTGATCGGTGAATGGCAGGCCCCGCTGGGCGTGTACTGCGTCTCCGGCACGCCGCTGGTCGAGCCGATGGCACGGGTCGAAGCCTTCGTGCAGGGGCTGGAGAATCTCAAGCTGCTGAATAACCAGTGGCTGACGATCCCGACTCCCGGCGGCCCGCTGAACCTCCTCGGTCTGACCGTGACCCACGATATGGCACGGGACCGGGCGCTGCTCAGGCGCATGATGTTGAATGCACCCCGGAGCGGTCTGCGACTGCTGGCCTTTCATCCGCCGGATATTGCGCCGGAAGCGAATGAAGCCGGAATCGACCTGTACCTGTGCGGGCATACGCACGGCGGGCAGATGCGCCTGCCGCTGATCGGCGCGGTATTCTCCAGCAGTCACCTGGGCAACCGCTTCATCATGGGGCGCTA
>JAIOHO010000773.1 GCA_019912905.1 Anaerolineae bacterium | reverse complement strand
GCCCACACCCGGCTGATCTCTTGTCACAGAACAGGATGAACTATGGCTGCCGTTCTTGATGCGTGGTTTCAGGGGCCGGTGCACGTCAGCGGACACCGCGGCGCGCGCGCTTATGCGCCGATGAACACGGTCCCTTCATTTGAGCTGGCTGTAGCGCAGGGGGCGGACAGCGTCGAACTGGACGTACATCGCTCCAAAGATGGCTACCCCGTGATCTGCCACGATTTCACCGTCGATGCGACCACGGATGGCAGCGGGCGTGTGACGGACAAGACCCTGGCCGAATTGAAGGAGCTGGATGCGGGAAGCTGGTTCGGCGATGCGTTTCGCGACGTGCACATTCCCACCCTGGACGAAGTCTTTGAGGCAGTCGGCCACAAGGTTTACGTCAACGTCGAAATCAAATCCAACTCGGTGCAGACGGACGGAGTCGAAACCCTGGTGGCGGAGGTCATCACCCGCCACGGATTGACCAATCGGGTCATCGTGTCGTCGTTTAACCCCCTGGCCCTGCAACGTTTTCGCGCAGCCCTGCCGGAAGTGCCAATCGCCTTCATCTACGAAGCCAACATGACGATCGACACCGTCGGGCTGATCGAGCAGTTGGGCGTGCCCCACGAAGCACGTCATCCGCATCACAGCATAGTCGATGCAGCCTACATCGCCTGGGCGAAGTCAAAAGGCTACCGCGTCAATGCCTGGACGGTCAATGACCCGACGCGGGCGGTCGAACTGCGGGACCTGGGCGTGGATACGATCACGACGGATGCCCCGGACGTGATTCTGAATGCGGTGCGAGGCAGCTAATTGCACAGGCTCTGGGGGGCGCTGGTTCAATTCGGCTTTCGCCTGCTCTACAACGAACTGGCGTTCACCTACGATGGGGTCAGTGAGGTCGTTTCGCTGGGTGCGTGGCACTGCTGGCAGCGCGCAGCCCTGAAGCACCTGGCAGTTCCACCCGGCGCACGGGTCCTGGAACTGGCTCATGGGACCGGCAACCTCCAGATCGACCTGCTGGGTTTGGGTTATCAGACATTCGGTTATGACCTGTCGGCCTCAATGGGTCGCATCACTCGGCGTAAACTGAGACAGCAGAATTTGCCAGTGCGGTTGATTCAGGGTCGCGCGCAGGAGCTGCCCTATCCATCCAGCGTGTTCGCCGCGGTCATCAGTACCTTCCCCACTCCCTTCATCCTCGAAGCCGAGACATTGCAGGAAGTCCACCGGGTCCTGCAAGCGGACGGACAGTTCATCATCGTGCCGAACGGAGTCCTGACCACAGGCGGCGCGCCTGAAGCCGGGCTAGAGTGGTTGTATCGCATTACCGGCCAGCGGCAGGAACCGCGCTTTGAGGTCGCCAGTTACTTCGCACCCTATGGATTCTCGGTCGAAATTGTCCAGGAACCCTGCCCGCGCAGCGTCGCCACAGTCGTGAGTGCCCGGAAAAAATAAGTCTAGATTTTGCCCAAAGCCATGCTATAATTCGCAGAATATTATGGTGGGTGTAGCTCAATGGCAGAGCATCGGATTGTGGTTCCGAGTGTTGTGGGTTCGAGCCCCATCACCCACCCAGAACAGCGAAAGAAGCGCCCTTTAAACGGGCGTTTTTTGTTGCCCGAACTGCTCACGAATCAAGCGGGGACCCGTTCTGCACGAGTCCCCGTTGAGTGATGGATTAGTCAATCCGAGCAGTTACGGCGCGGCAACGAACCACACGTCACCAAGACCCTGACCGGTCGTATCGCCGGGCATGACATCATCCTTCCAGAAGTACAGGGGCATCCCGTTGTAGGCCACCTGCATGTTGCCATCCGCACGCTCGATAGTCGTCAGTTCGCCCATCGCACCCAGGCCATCCACCAACTGGCTGCTTTCCTGGTAGACGTAGGGCGGCCAGTTCTCGGCGCACTGATCCGCACAGTTGCTGACGCCGGGTTCGTCGTTGGCGAACGTGTAAAGGGTCTTGCCATTGAATGCGACGAGGAAATCACCCAATTCGTCGCTGCTGCGCACGGCGACCGTCTCCGGTGCGATCGTGTACCAGACGTCGCCCCGGCCTTCACCCACCATATCACCCCGCGCCATGTCCTGGGCATAGTAGTACAGCGGCCAGCCATTATAGGTCACCTGAAGCGTGCCATCGGTCCGCTCCGTCGTACCGAATTCACCAAACAGATTGACACCCGGGACAACGGCATCCGCGCTGTCCACCAGCAGCGGCGGCCAGTTCGTCGCACACTGATCGTAGCAGTTGCTGACACCGGGCTGATCATTGGTGAACAGGTAAAGTGTCATGCCAGTCGGTCCGACCAGGAATGAAGGGAGATCCCCATGCCGGAAGGCGTAGACCGTCGCGGGCGGCACGACCCACCATACATTGCCAACCCCGTGTCCCATGGTATCGCCGGGTTTTTCATCTCGCTGCCAGTAATAGAGGGGCATTCCATTGTAGGCGACTTGCAGGGTGCCATCGGTGCGCTCCACCGCGCTGAACTCGCCTGGAATTCCATCCGCGACCGTGATTGCGTCGGCACTGTCCACCAGCAGCGGCGGCCAGCGTTCCGCGCACGTGTCGTAGCAGGCGCTTTCGCCCAGCGGATCGCGCGGGAACATGTACAGGGTCATGCCGTTCGAATCGACGAGGAAAGACCCTAACGCCTCGGTGCTGCCCAGGGCAATCAGATGATCCTGAGCCAGAGTCGGCAGTGCCAGGAGCAGTACAAAGATCACAAACAAAACAATCCGCACTTTCATCAATTCTCCTCCTTAACATTGTTGCAACCTTCAAGGGCCATTACCCTTTCGTCAAACTTATACGCACAGGCCGCACGATTTGGATTGCAGGGGAAAATGGATTGGTGAATGATTCAAGCGGGAAAGACAAAACCAGGCCGCCGACACAGCCCCAGATTGATCGCGGTTTTAAGGCTCCTGCGGATTACAGACGGCGGCGCAGGCGGACCAGGCTGCGGCGGGCGCGCAGGCGAAAACCAGGAATAAAGATAGTAACTACGGATTCGCGCGCGGCGGGCAGGATCACATTGGGCCGCGTATCTTCGCTCATCACAGGCACTGATCCTGGCAGTACAACCCGTGTCTCGATTACAGGCGACGGGCTTGGTTCAGCCTGTGCCGGCGGAGATGTCACCTCGGGAGCCGGTTCGGGCGTGGCGATCGGCTTCACGACTTTGCGAGCGGCCTCCAGTGCAACCGGGGCCTCGGCTGGCCCTTCATCGACTGCGACTTCGGCCATTTCTTCGTCGCTGATCGGCCTCATCGGGCGCGTCTCGCTGGGACGCGGCACACCAAAGACTTCCCAGATGCTTACCTCGCGGGTATCCAGCTTGGCCGTATCGAGTTTCGGGCCAAATTCCTCGGCTGGCAACGGAACGTCTTCGGGCCGACCCCCGCTGGGAAGGGGCAGATTTTCCATAGGCTCGGCGGTCGATTTCTCGGCTTCTGCATCCGCCCCTACGTCCCGCGGTTCAAGTACGACCGGCTCAATTTCCTGTGCTTCCAAAAGCGAGGACGGTGAGGTGGTCGCAGCTGATAGGGTCGATTCAACGGTTTCTGCCGGGAGGTCATCCTGAGAAGTGATCGAGGCCGAGGCTTCCGGTTCCGCGACCACTGGCGCTTCTGAATCCGGTGAGGCGGACTCGGGCACGGAAGGCCGCTGGAAACGCGCAATATCCGGCGAAACTGACGGTGTTTCCCATTCGTCATCCACGACTCTCGGCGCAGCTGGGGACTCCTCAGACACCGCTTCCCCGGTGGATTCAACCGGCTCCGCAGCCAGGGTCGGATTGGGCCGTGTATCTTCATCCGAAACTGGCGGCTCATCCAGAATTAGAGCAAGTTCGGGTTCTTCACCGGAATCGGCCACCCGCGAGGGATGCCGTGGCTTGTACTGAGCGCGGGCTTCATAATCCAGTGCCTCGCGCATGAGCGACCGTGCTTCGTGCGACTGCCGCGCCCTTCCGCTGTCTTTCATGAACGTCCACAGCGCTTTCAGGCTTTCGATCATAACGGCGTCATAATGGCGGCGAATGGTGACCGCATTCCGCAGCCCGGCCAGTACGCCACCGGTCTCGTAATTGAGCGTCCACTGCACGATCGTGCCTTCAGCAATTTCCTGGAGGCGAATCGTCCCTTTCGAATTTCGAAATGGTGCGCCGTCGATGAAGGTATACTCGTAGCCCAGGCCATCGTACCAGGCCGTGATTTCCACCACAGATTCCTGGCCGTTGGCGCTGGTGTAACGCCAGCGTACCCCCGGGCCAATTCGCAGCGAAGTCAAAAACGAAACAGACTGGCAGTCCGCCTGCCACCTGGGGTTGTCGCTAATATTGCTCAGGATGTCCCACACCGCCTCGGGCGCGGTAGGAATAAGGATGCGTTCGTCGATAATTGTCATAGTTCCGATTATAGACGGTTTTGGGAAGCTGTTCAAAATTGTGCTACACTAAGCCGGGAGCCGCAAGTGTTGAATTTGCCAGCCACCCGGTTTGGCATCGCGCTCCCTGCTGTCAAAAATAATCCTTATTGCATAGATCGTAGTCATTGTAGCCAATTCACGAGGGGATTGCTTGCCTGGCCCAACTGCAACTTTCGGTTTTATCCTGGCGACGCTCTACGGCGCGGGCTTCCATTTCGTCGTAGGGGGTGATATTCGCCGCCTGGCCCTGTTTTTACTGTCTGCCTGGCTTGGTTTCAGTCTCGGCCAGACGCTGGGCACGCTGTTTATGATCAACATCCTGAATATCGGCACGCTGCGTGTGGTTACGGCCACGGTCGGCGCGCTCATCGCGTTGATGGCCGCCCATCTGCTGACTGCCAACCACAAACGCAAATAAAGGTCGTCCATGAGCACCGAACAACCTGTTTCGCCCCCATCGAATGTGAAAACGCCCCCCAGCCGCTGGACGATGAGCCTTAGCATCAAAATCGTGGCAGGCGTGTTGATGGGTATTGTAGCGCTGGTATTTCTCCTCGGCCTGCTGCTGGCCTTATTCAGTGATGTCGATCAGGCTGCGCCGCGTGTGCAGATCATCCGCGACATCTTCATCATCATCCTGGCTTTGCAGGGGATTTTCGTCATTGGGGCACTGGCAGTATTGATCCTCCAGATTGCCCGCCTGATCAACCTGCTTCAGAATGAAGTCATGCCCATCCTGAAAAACACAGAGGAAACGGTCAACACGGCGCGCGGTACGGTAGAGTTCGTCGGCAGCAACCTGGCCGAACCGGTCATCCGTGTGAATGGTTTCCTGGTGGCAATCAGTGTGCTGCTGCGTGAGCTGTTTGGCATCCGGCGCGCCCTGCGCCGCACCCAAGGCGAAATTGATGAAACCGACCGCTCAAAATCCTGATCTGCTCGACGGACCAGCGCTGGTGCTCGGTACGCTCGTTGGGCTGCTGCTTGGCGGATTAGCTGCCTTGTTCCTCTCACCCCGCAGCGGGGCCGAAACACGCCGCCACATCCACAAATCGAGT
>JAIOHO010000772.1 GCA_019912905.1 Anaerolineae bacterium | reverse complement strand
TACTTGTATTGATCGAAACTCCCGGCCAGGGGTCGGGACTGTGGCAGTCCTTAACAGGTAATTTCTGACATGCGTATTCAACTGGCACTCGACGGCACGCTGACCGAAAGTCTGATGATTCTGGAACGCGTCGCTCCCTATATCGACATTGTCGAAGTCGGAACCCCGCTGCTTCTGAGGGAAGGGGTGCGGGCCTTGCAGATCGTCCACACCTATTTCCCCGACCTGCCGCTCGTGGCGGACGTCAAAATCATGGATGCCGGTGAACTGGAAGCCACCATCGCCTTCAAGGTGGGCGCGCGCATCGTGACGGTGATGGGTTTTGCCGCGGACGCCACCATCGCCGGGGCCGTCACCGCAGCCCAGCAGTACAGCCGCGAGGTGATGGTCGATCTGATGCAGATCGCGCAGCCTGCCCGCCGAATCGCGGACTGCCAGGCGATGGGCTGCGATTATTTCTGCGTCCACACCGCGCACGATACCCGGCGCAGCCAGTCCCCGGTAGACCTGCTGCGGGCGCTGCGTTTTGCCGTACCCGATGCGGCGCTGGCGGTCGCTGGCGGCATCAACCTCGCCACGATCGACGCCATCAGCGTGGCACAGCCGGAAATTGTAGTGATCGGCAGTGCCATCACACGGGCCGACAACCCGGTAGACGTTGCCCGCTCTCTTAGCGACCGGATCAAAGCCTATGCCTGATTACAATGAACTTGTTACGGTGGTCACCAACGAAGTCCGCGCGGCGCTGCGTTCGGTGGACCCCGAAAGCGTCACCAGCCTGCGCCAGGACATTACCGATGCGCGGCGGGTGTTCGTCGCCGGTCAGGGGCGTTCCGGCCTGAAGATGCAGGCATTCGCCATGCGGCTGATGCACCTCGATCAGAACGTGCATGTCATCGGCGCAGTCACCACCCCGGCGATTGGACCAGGCGACCTACTCATCATCGGCTCCGGTTCCGGGCGGACGGATTCGCTCGTCACGTTTGCTCGCCGCGCGCGGGAGCGGAACGCCCAGGTCGCCCTCATCACCATCGCCGAAGAATCCCCAATCGGCGCGTTCGCCGACACGGTGATTCGCATTGCCGCCGCCAGCCCCAAGCTGAAGGACAAGGACGCCCCAACGCCCTCCATCCAGCCGCTCGGTTCCCTGTTCGAGCAGGCGCTCGGCCTGCTGCTCGATATTGTCGTGATTCAGCTGATGGACGACCTCAACACCGACCAGGACGCCATGTTTGCCCGCCACGCCAATCTGGAATGACGATCAACCCGGGATGCTCTCCGGCGCTTGATTGCGATAACGCAGGATAAACGCCAGGATCTGGTCCTGGTCTACAGTATCCAGTTTGAGCAAACGGCCCCAGGCGGCCACCGCGATGCGGCTGTCATCTTCGGGCCGGTAGGTCGTCACCACCCACTGCGGAAACTGTGTCTGAATCCCCCGGAGTGCATCTTTCACTTCCGTATCATCGGTGTCGCGGTAGGACAGCCAGATATGCCCGTGTTCCAGGTTATGCACCAGCAGTTCGTCGGGCACTTCCTGATCGTAAGCCCCCGACCGGATGGGCGTGTCGTAATGGGGGCCGGAGGTCGGCGGATTGGAATTGTAGTCCGGGCGCGGCGAACCCTGCGGAATATGATCGCGGCCCACAATCGGGTATGTGACGCTGTGATCCGCCACGGCACTCACATTCACGTCAGGCAGATTGCTGGAGCGCACTGCCAGAATCGCGATAATGGCAACGACGGCCACGCCCGCCACACCGCCAATGACGATCAGGCTGCGGCTGCGATTGGCGGCCTGCTTTAACTCTCGACGCTGGCGTGTTTTGGATGTACTCATGAATTCCTCCTCATCGGCGATTGCCCACCCTGTTCTGACCCCGGATTGGCGGGCATTATAAACAATTCACATGAGAGTCACATTGGAGTTTCTCCGGCAGATCAGGCTGAGGATTTCGCGCACAAACGATTCCGGCGCGTCCTATACAGCTCATACGCGCATCCGGTACAATAGAGTCGATGGGGGTGAACTAGTTTCGACGGGGTGTGCTGTCCGGCGAGTAGCGCGAAGGCGCATCGCAAACCCGTGAAAACCGGACGCAACAGGTACATCTCGGACGCGCGTGCAATTCGCGCCACCTCCACACACTAAAAGCAACAGCGCTCGTCATCTCGACGAGCGCTGCCGCAACAACACATATAGGGGGAAGGGGGAAAACTTGTTGCTTTACTCTTTTAAGTAGAGCATCCAAATCTTACCACGCGATTACAGGCGATCGGGTGATCACTGAGCAAATTCTCATCTCGAGCTAAACTTATTCCTCGGCCAGTATTTCGTAGGTTAAAACGTAGTGGGCTGCATCCTGCGCAGCCACCCCGGTGATGTGTCCGTGCCCGATTTCGTTCTCTGAACCCGTAATTTTCCCAAAATAATCGTCCCGTGAAAAGTTATCGTGGTCCCACACCTCGATCTCTGATCGGCCTGAGCGCCCACCAAAAACCGAAGCTCCCAGGGTGGCTGCGGGTATCGGCTGCCAGCCCTTGGAGGTGAGAAGCTGACCCGCCACAAAATCAACCTCCTTGACATGGTTTGGCCGCTGCGGATTTTCGTGCATTACGTAGTCGCCAGGCATGGCCCAGATCAGTTCACGGTTCAGGGTCAGGTAAATTTCGTCGCCATCATCTTCCTGCGACACCAGACACTTCAGTCCAATCAACTTCACGGTGTAAGTCATGGCTACCACACCCGTCCCCGGGCTGCGACCTCCCAGACTTCCTCGATTGTGTCGCCGCGAATGCCATAGACGGTGTTGTGAAGGTTGGTGATGACGCAGGTATGCACCGGCACCACCTGGACTCGTTCGCCGATTACTGGCCGCTCGTCACACGCGCTCAGGTCCACGAAGGCATGTTCTTCGTTGAGCTTGTAGACATGCGCGCCGGGATATTGCAGGATACAGCCGTGCCCATCGGCCACACGATCCGCCGCCAGGGTCTTGCTGCCGCTGTCCAGAATCGCCCGGTCCTGAGTCGGTCGGCTGACGACGGTCGCCATCACCGTCATCGCACAGTCCTCGACATCGGCCCAGCCCGCTGTGACCGTGTTCCAGTCGTTAAAGATATAGGTCCCCACCCGTAGTTCCGTCAGTTCCGGCACCTCATGCGCTGTGAGGGATGCGCCCGTACCGCCGCCGCTGACGCTGTCTACCCCGATGCCTGACTGATGCAGCCCATCCAGTAATTCCTGAAGTTTCGGGCGGATCGACGGGTTGCTCGGGTAGACCAGCACCCCGGCAAAGTGGAGATGATCGTCTTCGTCGATCTGCCGCGCCAGTTCGAGCGCTTCCGCCGGGGTCGCCCCAGTGCGTTCGATCTCGGTACCCAGGTCCACCATGACGCGGATGGAAATGCCCTGGGCCGCCGCTGCTTCTGACAGGCCGCGAATGACGGACGGATGATCGGCGCTGACCGTCATGCGGTTATACAGCGACTGGTCGGCCAGGCGCGCCGTTTTCTGGGGACCGACGATATTGTAAGGGATCTGGATGTCCTCAAACCCTCCGGCGTCGATGAACACCTGGGCCTCAGTCAGTTTCTGGCAGGCAATACCCACTGCCCCGGCAGCCAGTTGCAGCCGTGCAATCGCCGGAATTTTATGGGTCTTAATATGCGGGCGGAACTTCAGGCCGTAATGATCGCAGTAACCCTGCATCCGGGCGATATTGGTCTCCATCCGGTCGAGGTCGATGAGGACACTGGGCGTCTCGAGGTCATGAACTGTTTGCATGGGTGGGTCTCCCTGATTGCATTTGGCACAAGTATGGCGGCAAAGCAATCCCCCTGCAAGCAAATCAAACAGAGGGTTTCGGATCGACTCCGAAGCCCTCTAGCGAGCCGCACCTTGTTTGCGCGTATCAGCGGTTATCCGCCATATAATTCAGCAGCAGCGCCGCAATCGCCCCAGGAATCCACCCGGCCAGCGTCAGCGCAAACACGATGATAACCGTCCCACAGCCGCGGTCGAGCACCGCAAGCGGCGGAAAGAGGATGCACAGCAGTGCGCGTCCACAACCCATAATGTTCATACTCCTGCGTTGAGTTTCAATTCTATAAATCTATACGCAGGAACAGGCCATCCGGTCGCACTGGCAGGAAAAAAGAAAACGGCGCAGCGACTGCGCCGTTCGTCAGAGGAAGAAATCGAACGGGTGCGGACAGCGGCCTAGAGGCTGCTGGATTCCAGACCCGCGCAATCCCGAAATTCAGGCTGCGTTTTCCCGGTTTGCAGGCTGGCACGCAGCACGCCCAACAGGTTCAGAGCCGGCAGGCGAAATGCCCGGCGCGAAGGTCGCTGACGGCGGGCCGCGGCCAGGACTTCCGCTTTCAGCCGCTCGCGCCGCGCTTCATCGACCAGACGAGTCTGCTGCACCTCAAAGTGCTTCAACAGATAGTGTTCGCTCATGTGCTCGTTCACCACTTCACCCCTCTCCACGACCGCTTTACGATCCTCAGTGTAGGACAGGTGGCCCGAAAACTGAACTTATTTAGTTTTTACTAAAATGATTTACTGGATCGTTTGTTCTGCTGTATGATGAGTGCAAATCAGAGGAAGAGCGATATACCGCTATGGCGATCAAAGTATACGTCACACCGGATGACCTGCTGGAAACGCGTTTCGCCTATAATCCGCTGGTCGAGCTGTCCATCAGTTATCACATGCTGCGCTCGGAAAAGTCGCATTCACTTTACCGGAAATGGGTCGATACGGCTCTGCGGGCGCTGCACGGCGTTGATCTGCCCTTCATGGATGCGTTGATCCAGCCGGGTGTCCATTACATCCCGGATTTTATGACGCCAACGCCGCGCATCGTCCAGACTAACATTGAGCACGCCATCCGGGAGATGCTCAACACGCCGGAAATCGTCATCCGCAAGAATATTCAGACGCTGTTCGAGCACGGCGGCGAATCGGACATCGGGAACTTCTTCCTCGCCTATCCCTACGAAGCGCTGCACTGTCTGGCCGAAGAACTGCGGCTGTACTGGCGGCGCGCGCTCGAACCGCACTGGCCGGGGATGACCGCCATTCTGGAAGGGGATCTGATTCATCACGCCCGCGCCATGGCGCTGCATGGGCCGGGGCACATGCTCAATGGCATTGACACCGCCATGCTGCGCTATCAGGAAGGCGTGATCGAGATTATCAAGCCCCACCGTCCATCCTGCGGTGATGAATATCGGCTCAACGGGGATGGCCTCCAGTTAGTGCCAGCATTTTTTGGCGCGTGCGGGATTCAGTGGCAGATCGAACCGGAATGGCAGCCGATGATCATTTACACAGCGCGGGGTGTCGGCAACTGGCGGCCCAGGTCCCAGGAAGACAACCCTTCGCTGGAGCTGGCGCTGGGTGAAGGGCGCGCACGCGTGCTGCAAACCCTGTCTATCCCATCCAACACCGGGGAAATCGCCCGCCGCCTGCACATTTCCGCCGGGGCTGCCTCTCAGCACCTGGGGCGCTTACAGCAGGCCGGCCTGGTCGAGCCGCACCGCAGCGGCAGGCGCGTCTTTTACCGGCTGACCGACCGCGGCACGCAGCTGCTCGTCCTGTTCGATCTGGCCGTTTAGCCTGGCAGGTGATCCGAATCCGGCCTGAGTTCGACGATCAGGCCGTCGCTCCAATCGTATTTGGCGTCCATCAAGTGGCTGACCGCCGCCGCCAGTTCCGGTTCGGCGGCGTTGTCCACGACGCGTCCGCTCCCGCGATAGCTCTGCTCGCCTACGCGAAACGTAATCGCCGGGTGCCGCCGGATATTCTGGACCCAGTGTGAACGATCGCGCATTTCGGACACGATGTAAAACGCGCTTCCATAAGCCACGAACCAGATCTCGATCTCGTGCGGTCGGCCACTTTTCCAACCGATGGTGGTGACGTATAAAAACTGCGGTTCTTCCGGGTCTGTACTCACAGATTAAGCTCCTGCGCTCAACGCGTCGATGGCGGCGCGTCCGACAATTTCCAGGGCGGTGTCACCGGATGGCGGATGGGTGATGCCGCCGCGCGCATCACGAAAATAGCGTTCCATAGGCAGCGCTCCGGTGATCGCCTGTCCCCCCACCACACGCAGCGCCAGGTCAGTTGCCAGGATCGCGGTTTCGTTGGCGAAGTGCTTGGCCGCCACCACCTGCGCCCAGGCGTTGGTCTCGCGCGCATCCCAGGCCCCCGCCGCTGCCAGCAGCAGCAGCCGGGCCGCTTGCAGGCTGGTGTCGATTTCTCCGATCTGCCGTTGGATCTTGGGCAGGGTGGCAATCGACTTGCCCAGCGCGGTCGGCACACGCTCCAGCGCAAAGCGGATGGCCGCGTCACGAGCCGCAATCGCCTCGCCCAGGTAGGTGGCTGCGGTCATCAGCGGGAACCAGGCGTTGGGGCCGGGCTTCTGGCTGCCAGCGCCGCTGCGTCGCAGCAGATGATCTTCCGGCACAATCACGTTTTCGAAATAAACATCATCGCTGTCACTGGCACGCAGGCTGAGCGAATGCTGCCAGGTCGGTTCCCAGCGAACCCCTGGCTGATGATTGGGCACCAGAAGCTGCGCCACCTCGCCGTCCAGCATCAGGCTGACCAGCAGGTGAGTCAGATGCGCTCCGCCCGTAGACCAGTTTTTGTGCCCGTTGATGCAGAATCCGTCCGCCGTCCTCACGGCCTGAGTCGCGAAGGCCCCGCCGCGCGAGGGGCTGCCGAGGGTGGGTTCGCTGGCGCAGCTGTTGATCAGTCCGCCTTCGACCAGGATGCGGCACAAACGCTCGAAGTCGGCTTCTGCCCACTGACGATTCTCGCGTGCCGCCCCGATCATGTGAATCGGCATGGCCGCCACCATCGCCGTTGATCCGCTGCCCTGGGCGAGTTCCAACTGCGCCTCGACGCAGACTCGCAGCGGCAGCTCCAGGCCCCCATACGCCTGCGGCACACTGATAGCCAGATAGCCGGATTCTTTCAGGGCGTGCACGTCTTCCGATGGCAGGCGGCCCCGTTTGTCCGCTCGATCAGCGCGGGCACCGATTTGCGCCGCCAGTTCACGGGCAAGTTTGAGGAGGGGTGCAGCGTGAGCAGCTTCAGTCATCCTGGATCATCCTGTACCATGCTTCAGTGAGAGGCTCCGATTGTACCGTCCCCCACGGAGAATTTCAGCCGTCAGTATGAATTGGCTTTACACGACTCGGGCTTTACTTCGATGATGGACGCAGGAGTATGGTCAGTGGTTCAGTAGAGCAGGCGCGCGCCAATCTGCCGCAAATAGCGCACGGTTTCCGGTTTGATCGGCTTCCGTTCAGCGGCCAGCAGCCGTCGTTCGCGCCATAAATTCCGCCAGGCGGCCCATACCGGGGCAGGACGATGCGTCTCCAGCAGCGTTTTTGCGCTCCAGATAAACAGAGTCGTCAGCGGATAGGGCAGGGGCAGCAACCGCCAGGCCATGCGGCTCTTATTCAGCGTCATGTTGTGCCAGTATTTTGCTCCGGCGGTACGGCCCTGTGGCGATCGCGCGTGATAGACCGCGCTGTCCGGCTCATAATAGACGCGATAGCCTGCGTCCATCATCCGCAGCGCGAGGTCCGGCCCTTCCATGCCATAGTAATAGCGCTCCGGGTAATCACCGACCTGCTGGACAGCCTCCGCCCGCAACGCGCAGACGCCTTCATAAAAGTACGGCACTTCAACCGGATCGCGACATGCCAGGATATACGGCTTGTCTGGGTGCGGCAGTTCACCGGGAATCACGTGACCATCGAGGTCGATCGTCTTGAAGGCAACTGCGCCGCAGGTCGGATGCGTATCCAGGAAATGCACCAGACGGGCGGCATCATCCGCGTCGTGCCACCACTCATCATCGTCGATGAAGATCCAATACTGGCCCTGCGCGTGCTTCATGCCGAGATTGTGACCGGCAACCGGGCCGATATTCTCCGGGGGGGTAATTACCCGAATGTGGATGTCCGGATTCGCGGACTCACTCACGGATACATCGCCGCCGTTATCGACGATGAGGATCTCATAAGGCTGCGGTAGACCCTGCTGCATGATGATCGATTCGAGGCACTTTTTCAACAGCTCGCCGCGCTTGTAGGTAAGGATAATAAACGAAAGTTTCACGGCGGATTCATCTTGCCCGACGATCCCAGATGTGTTCTCAGAAAGTCCCGTCCTGTGCAATCTAACCCCTCAGGCTATTCGTCATGGATCATAAACTGGCCGCAGAACAGTGTGTTCATAGACATCAAGATCACCGAGACTGACTTGTTGGCGCTGGCATCGACCACTGCCTCCGGTCCATTTCAAACATCGACTCAAAGTGTTGCGGATCGTTCTTTATAGGAAGCACATGAGGGTATTATAGTAGAATTCATTGAGTATGGTGCGAATGCCAAAAGGATCATCATGTACTACGAGATCAATATTGATAAGGAGCTGGCGCAGGCCGAAATTGCTTTTCGTTATTACCTCAACCAATCCGTTCAGCTCCGAAATGCGACCGATATCCCTGAACAACTGAAATACTATTATCGCGGTATGTTGGCACCAACAGGTTCAGCGGCTTTAAGTTTTCGGGCATTATTTTTTGCGATGCGTCTTCAGCCCGTACTGAATTATATTCAACACAGCGAACACCCACCGCGCGTTCTGGACCTGGGTTGTGGCTTTGGCCTGCAAACACTGCTATTGAGTCAATCGGGTGCGCAGGTCTACGGAATTGACACCGCAGTTGATGAGATCGACGAAGCGCAGCGCCAGAAAATCGTTTATGAACAAGAATATGGAGCATCTCTCAACCTCGACTATGAGGCTGCCAACTTGTTTGATTTTCATGCCAACGAACCGTTCGATGCAGTCTACTCCAGCGCCACGCTCCATCACATCGAGCCTGCGGGGAAAGCGATTCAGGCGATTGCCGACCTGATCAAACCGAGTGGGTGGTTCTTCCTGAGTGACGAAAACGGTTATAGCCCGGTTCAGCAGTTGATCGTTCAGAAGCGCATCGGATGGACCTCATCTCGGCACGTCATTCGCACCGACCCCGCAACCGGTAAAATTTATCCGTATGGTCGCGAGAATATCCGCGCACCTTTCCAGTGGGCCAGGCACATGCGCCGCGCGGGTCTTGAACCCCGGTTTATCAAGTACTGCCGCTTGTTGCCGCCTGTCAACTGGCCGCTTGAGCGTCTGGTCAGAGGTGAGCGTGCACTGCGAAATATTCCTCTCGTAGCACAGATCGCAGCGATTGGTTTTCTGTTGGCCGCCCAGAAGTCCTCAGCGGATGACTGATCGGTAGATGTCCAGCAGGTGGCGTGTGGTCTCGGTGAGATCATGATGCTGTTCTACGTAGCGCCGCCCCGCCTGGCCTAACTGGTCTCGCAGCAGGTGATCATCCAGCAGGCGCAGCACCGCTGCCGCAAATGCTGCCGGATCATCGGCAATGAGCAGGTGCGCCTCGTGGTGCACGTCCAGACCGCGTATCGCTTGGGGCGTTGCAACCAGCGGCGTCTCGGTCAGGAAGGCTTCCAACACCTTAATCTGAATCCCCGCGCCATAGGTGACGGGTGCCAGCGCAACGGCAGCCTGTCGCAGATGATCGGCTACCGACGGCACAAAACCGGTGACAATAATGCCGTGCCGCTCACCGAGCGAGCGTATCGCTTCCACAGGATTTGCGCCGACGAGACGCAGTTCGACATCGGGTCTGGCCTGCTGAATCAGTGGAAAAATTGTCTCCACGAAGTAGCGGATGGCCGCAATATTCGGATGGTAGTTCATCGTTCCAGTAATGATGAGCACATTTGATGCGCGGGGTGCACTCTCGTCGTGTGGATGGACGGGAATACCCAGTGGAGCATAACGGACCCGGTCAGCATGGGGATTTTCCCGCGAAAACAGCATTCGATCCTGCTCAGATATAACTAGTGTCGCCGGAAATTGTCCCGTCAGCCAGCGCTCATAAGATTGCAGACGGGGCGCTTCGATTCGGGCTGCCAGCCGCCAGGTCGAACTGGTACTGGAAGAGGATGCCTGCCTGAACAATGACGCCAGATTATCGACCGCATCCCACACCACCGGCCACCGATTGTTGAGTTGGAGTCCATAGCGGGCCATACGCAGGTGTTCCACGTGCACCACATCGGGCGGCTCGGCTTGAAGATGAGAGTCCAGGCGGGCCATGAACGCAGACGACCGGAGCAGGTCTGCCTGAAGGGGTCGTGAGCCGGGTAAAGCGGCCAGGCCGTGATAAGCCATCTGCCAGCGGGATAATGGCGCCGCGACGACCTTCACGCCGCCTGCTTCCAGTTTCTGGATGTGCTTGAGATCCTCATCGCTGCGGATCAATGTCCCAACGACTACTTCCTGGCCGCTGTCAATCAGACCCCGAATCTGCATGTGCGAGCGTATTTTCGTCGCGTTGGGCACATGGGGGACCAGATAGAGGACTTTCATCGTTCCTGTATTCTCATTCCTGGCTGTGTTTGGGCGAGGTGAGCATCGAGTATTGATCGGTGAACGGCTGACGAGCCTTGATCGCCGCAAACCGCTGTTCGAAGCGGGCCAGCATCGCCTCGTCGGTTAGATCGAGGCGCATATCGTAGGCGTCTTCATTGTCCAGGCGATAATAATTGGGCTTGGTGCCGAAAATCTGAAACTCGTATTTACCATACAGATTCTGGGCAACGGCGTTGCTCACGCGCACTTCCAGCACGATGTATTCCGCTTGCAGCGTAATAGCCCGGTGAATCATCGCCGCCAGCAGAATCTCGCCGTAGCCCTGCCCGCGATAATCGGGATGAGCCGCGATGGTGCTGATATGCCCTTCTCCGGCAATGTACCACAGGCCGCCGTAGCCCAGCACCGCCCCCGGATGGTCCGACCAGCGCTGAAGCCAGCGCCGCCAGCCGTTCGTGGGCTGAACGGACGTCCCATCTTCCAGCACGACCATGTGACTGTAGCTCGATTCGCCGACTTCGTAGGCATACGATCGCGCGGACCACGGCGGATTAAACGACTGATTATCGATGATCACGACCTGAGGAATATCCGCAGGACGCATGTAACGCAGGATGAGCTTGTGATTCATGGTGTTGGTTAAGGCACGTCTCTCGTCTGGACATAAAGTGGGGCGACGTGCGCGGAATCAAAATTGCCAGAACCCGACTTCAGGCGTTCCAGTGCGACCTCGGCCAGAAACCCTGCCCGGCGAAGGCGCAGGGCAGATGGCGCGACTCGGACGGTCATTTCCCCGGTCTGCATGCCGTCCAGCAGCGCGTGCCCCTGTTCTTCAATGTCCCCTGTAATATAAGCCGGGCCGTCGAGAGTCGCCAGCAGGGTCTCCCAGTCCATCAGGCGCGGTTCGCCGCGCTGGACCCATTCACCTTTGCCCCAGCGATAAGTTCCCGCAATAATCCGTCCGCGTCCGGCTTCGATCACCGTCACCAACCCATAGCGGGGGTACTGCGGCTGGGCCGCGGCCAGGGTATCCAGCGTCGAAACCCCCACCAGCGGCACCTGCTGCGCCGCAGCTAAGCCCTTGGCAAACGCTACACCGATCCGAACACCGGTAAACGATCCCGGCCCGATCGACACCGCCAGCGCCGTCACATCCGCAGTTCAGTTTCGCAGCGTGCCAGCAGCGACCGGATCGCCGGAGCCAATTCCGCGGTGTGATTATTGGGCGTGTGCCAGGTTTCTTCCGCCAGCAGCCGATACCCGTCATGCACTGCGAGGCTCATCAGCCGGGTGGCTGTGTCAATCGCCAGGATCATAATCGTTCAGATTCCAAATGCCGATTCGCGAAACGCCTTGAGCAGTTCCTCATAGCGCGAGCCAGTGGCATTAAACACAAAATTACGCCGGGTCGGTTCCAGGATGCGCAGTTCGACCCACAGGCGTTTCTTGGGCAGCGCCGACTCGATGTGTTCGGGCCATTCCAGAATCACCGGCCCGCGCCCATTGAGCACGTCATCAAAGCCGATCTGTTCCGCTTCTTCCGGGCCAGACAGCCGGTAACAATCGAGATGATAGAGGCGCTTGTGATCCGCCTGACGCTCGTGCTCGTGAATCAGGTTGTAGGTCGGGCTGGTCAGCGGTATCACCGTGCCCCAACCGCGCCCGATGCCCACCGAAAACATGGTCTTACCCGCGCCCATATCCCCCGACAGGCAGATGACGTCCCCTGGCTGAAGCAAAGCCCCCAGCCGAGCACCCAGCCGCTGAGTCTGCTCTACGCTGTGACTGATAATATCCAGTTCGCCTTCGCGCAGGATTGGCACGTCATTTCCCCGATGAAAAGCCTGGAACGTCCCGCGATTATACCCTGAGCAGGAAGTGCATTAAAGGGCGGGCCTCGGCGCGATGAGCGCTCACAAAGCCGACCTGCTGAAGGCGGATGGACCGGGGGCAGACGGATTCGGATGCTTGCAGTCAGGCGGAGCCGCCCGATATAATCACACCTCTGAGCGCAGCACACACACATTGAGCGGATCATGCTCCTGCTTCTGGCTCTCCCCCTGCTGGTGGGTACCGCACTTTTATTCAACGCCGCATTCCCAGTACGCAGCCGGTTGGGTAACGGGCTGGCCGTGGCGTGCCTGATCTACGGGCAGATCGTCCTGCTCTCCGAAATCCTGTCGGAACTCATCGCCATCCATCCACCGGGGTATGTGGTCGGCCACAGCCTGTTGTTCAGCGCAGCCCTGATCCTGTGGTGGCGGCGCGGAAAACCCAATCTGATGCGGCCCTGGTGGTTTTCGCCACAGGAATTCTGGGCTGGCATCCGGCGCAACCGCCTGCTGGCAGTGTTTGCCGGGCTGGTGCTGCTGATTCAGGTCGTAAACCTGGCGCTTGCCTGGATTTATCCAGTCATCGCCGTGGACGATTTCGATTATCATCTGCCGCGCGCCTATGAATGGCTGGAACTGGGGACCGCTCGCCATTTTCCGACGGATGACCTGCGTCAGACTGAATTCCCCCCCAACGCCGATCTCGTCTACACCTGGATCATGGCAATATCGGGCAGCTACCGGATTCCGGGGCTTCCCCAGTGGCTGGCCGGCTGGGTCACAGCAATGGCCGCGGCAGGCCTGGCGCGCAGCGTGGGACATCGCCGGGGGGCCTCCCTGCTGGCCGGTTTAGTCGTCCTGACCGGCACCAATACGGTCCTCCAGATGGTCACCCGCAACGACAACTTGCTGGCCGCCGCCACCGGCGCCACCTTTGTATATTTCGCGCTGATTTTTCTGAACAAGACACAAGGCGGGAAACGGCGTCCACCGGATCTGTGGTATGCCGGATTGTCGTTCGGCCTGTGCCTGGGGACGAAATACACCGGCCTGTTTCTGCTGCCGGGGGCGGGGCTGGCGCTGCTGGCGTATGCCTTCTGGCAGCAGCGCACGCAGGCATGGCGCTTGATCCTGGCGTTGGGGATGAGCACGATCGCCGGTTTCGCGCTGTTCGGCAGCTACAACTACGTCCTGAATTTACTCGACTATGGCAACCCCATCACAATGCGGCAAATGGATGAGGCCTCCGCATTAGGAAAAGATGGACCGCGCCCCGACCTGTACGGCGTCCGGGAAAACCTGATTCGTTATACCTATCAGGTGATGGATTGGTCGATCTTCCAGACCCAGGAAACCAATCTGCTGTTTCAGGAGAACTGGCGCTTGTTTGCGAATCTCAGCGGCCTGATCCAGGCGAACCCGGAATCCGTCAACGAGTTTGGGTTTCACGGGATGGGAGTGCGAGATGTAGGTTACAGCACGGCAGGCTTTGGCCCGGTCACCTATGGGGCGCTGCTGCTCAGTCCGCTGGCTGCCCTGCTGTTCCTGTGGCGGCGCACCCCGGCGGCGATCGTGTCGCTGCTGCTGCTGGGGATCGCCTGGGGCTGGCTGGTGTCGTTTGCCTGGATTGCGCCCTGGTCGCCGTATCGGATGCGCTATTTCATTATGTTCGTCCCGATGCTGCTGGCCGCGCTGATCCCCTGGCTGTATCGAGGGCCGCGCTTGAGAGCCGCCTGGCTGCTGCCGGTGATCAGTTTGTCCTTGTGGGTGGCGACCTGGGCCACGGTGTATGGATTCAAGCGCGACTCCTATATCCGCCAGACGCTGGCCGGCCAGTTCTCTTACGAAGACGCACTGTTCATCGGTGAGGAGCAGCTTGCATTCCTGCGCACCCTGCTGCCTGAAGGCAGTCGGGTCGGAATCGCCGGTCCCAATCTGAGGGTCTACCCGGTGATGGAGACCGTGCCCGACCTCCACTACCGGATTCTTCCGGCGGCTCGGGCCATGGAACGCATGGAACAGGGTGAGGTCGCCGCGATCCTTTCCGATTTCGATCTCTGCCGCAGCCAGAATGTCCCTTATCTCATGCTGGAGGTGAGCCAGAAACTGGCGTGCGTGCTGTTTGCCGATCCCGGTGCTGTCATGACCCACCCGGCGGCGGCAGCGTATTATCGCTACCAGATGAGCGGCAGCGCAGCAGACCCGTACCTGGCTCTCGACCCCGGCGGCGCGCTGGTGAGTGCCGATGATTACCTGCTGCGCATCGACATCCCGACCCAGATTCTCGGCGTGACGGACCTCTATATCGAGGTACAGTACGCCAGCGGTACCATCCCTGACATTCGTAATCTTTCCAACTGCAACGAGCACCCAACTGATTTGGCTTTACGGTCCGATGGTCTGTCGCTGCATCTCGCGCCAGAGCAGTATGACCCACTGCCTATTCTCCAACGCTGTATGATTTTTTACGAATACAACCCGGGGCTGACCCTCGAATCCGTGAAGGTGTATCCGGTCAATTCCCCGCCGCCTGTGGACAGCGCCTCGGCGCGTTTCGTCGATGGCACGCGGCTGCTGGCCGCCGACTTCGACACGTCGCACTCGGCGTGCGAGACAGTCGCCCTCACGACCTGGTGGCGGGCCAATCGACCGCCAGATGGCGCTGAAGTGGCCCTGTATCTGGTCAATAATAGGGGCATCGCGCTGGCGGAACAGCGCGCACCGGTGTCCGGCCCGATGGATGGGCAGAATCGAATCGACCGCCGGACGTTCGAGATTCCCTGCGATGTGCTGCCGGGCACCTATGACCTGCTCCTGCGGCGCTATGACGCCACGGGCGAAGCAGTTCCCATCGACACCGCATCCAATTTGCAGACGCTGGTATCGTTGGGGTCGATTCAGGTGGAAGCAGCGGATTGAATCAAAAACGGGCAGGGTGTGGACCCCGCCCGCTGGCTGTTATTCGACGACTTTACACGGATTGCGCAGTTCGCCGATCCCTTCGACGCTGCATGTCACCACGTCGCCATCCTTGAGATACTGTTTGCGACCCTCGCCCACACCGGACGGCGTACCGGTGAGGATAATATCCGCCGGTTCCAGCGTGAAATGCTGCGAGATGTAGTGGATGAGGTAGGGAACCTGGAAGATCATGTCGCGCGTATTGCCGTCCTGCATCACCTCATCATTGACTATCGTCTTGAGGTTCAGGTTCTGCGGGTCTTTGATCTCGTCGCGGGTGACGATGATCGGCCCCAGCGGGCAGAACGTGTCCAGGCTTTTGCCGCGCGTCCACTGACCATCGGTCCGCAGTTGCAGGTCGCGGGCCGACACATCGTTGCCGACGGTATAGCCGAAGACGTACTTCATCGCATCTTCTTCGCTGACCTTGTGCGCCTTCTTGCCGATGATGACCGCCAGCTCGACTTCCCAATCCACCTCTTTGGTGATGGATTCGCTCCAGGTAATCGGCTCGCCGGGGTCGATCACCGCGCTGGGGAACTTGGCAAAGATCAATGGGCGCGGCGGCGGTTCGTTGCCGGTCTCTTTGGCATGTTCGGCATAGTTGCGGCCAATTGCCACGATTTTGCCGGGCCGCAGCGGGGCATGCAGGGTAATATCGGCCAGGGGATAGCGCTGGCTCACACGGCTGGGGGTAATGCCCCGCCGGATCATCTCGTTCATGCGCAGCGTATCGGACGACGACAGCACGTAGACATTATCGCCGACGATTTCTCCCATCTGCATCCGACTGTTATAGGTAAACGTGACTAGCTTCATTGAACCTTTTCCGATTGTCTAATCGCATTCCATAGGACGCCTCTATTCTAACGCTGTTCCAGGTGATCCGCTGCTAATTGTCCCCAGATGGAGCGCGGGCTTTGCTGCCACAGATCATAATAGGCCTGGCGCGCGTGCACCCGATCGGCCAGCAGATCGAAGCTGAGCGCCTGGAGATAGCGCATTTCCGCCGACAGCGCCGCCTGCGGATTGGCCCGCACCAGGTTATCCAGCACGGTGAGGAGCGCCGAGGGATCGTTATCTTGCAGCAGGGCATCGTACATCGCCTGCGGCGCGACCAGCAGCGGCAGCGGCGGCTTGATCGGCTCGAAACCGGGCAGCGGATCGGCCTTTTCCGCCGTATACACC
>JAIOHO010000771.1 GCA_019912905.1 Anaerolineae bacterium | reverse complement strand
CCAGTGCGGGTTGGCGCGCGCCATGTGCGTGATCAGCGTGCCGTATTCACCCGCCGCCGGGTCGATCAAAAAGGGCAGGGGAGTCGCGGAGGGGGCGGGCGTTCCACTGCTGATCAGGGTGGCGAAGTTATGCTGCTGCATCAGGGCGTGCAGCCGCGAGAGGTCGGTCTCGGCGTAAGAAGCAGGAATGTACATGAATCTCCTCCCCGGTGGTCGCGATTGGTACGTCCTGTATACGCGACCTGCCGCTGGGATTCAAGCGGACCATCAGACCGCTTGCTGTGCTCAGGCCTTTTTTCGTGCCCACATCTTTTCGATGTAGCTGGTGGCATCGGGTGTCTTGCAGCCGGTTTCGCCATGATCGACCGTGACGACTCCGATGTGCCGGGCCGCCTGCATCGCCTGGGATTTCAGGGATTCGCTGCGCCCGCCGATGGCAATCAGCGCGTTGTTCATGGCATAGCGCACCCGATTTTTCGCATGGTGCAGGTCGCGTTCGATGAGCGCCAGGTACGGCTCGAAGAACGAGTCCGGCAGGCTGTTGTCTTTTAATGCCAGCAGGCCCAGCACGTTCCACCCGGTGCTGCCGATCCACTCCTCGTCGGACTCGATCCACTGCGCCATCATCTCGGCAGCCAGGGCCGTCTTACCCGCGTGCTCCGAGAACGCATCGGTGAGGATGTAATCACCCAGGTCGTGTACCCATTGGTCGAGCAGGGCGCGGTCGGTCTGCTTCGGGTCGGCGATGCGCGCCGCCAGCACGCGGGCATCGTGGTTGCCGGTCGCCCAGAGCTGTTTTGCCAGCTCGTGATCGACCCTGACCTTTTTCTGAAGTTTGCCCAGGTGAGCATAACTCAGTCCAAAGACTTCGGGGCTGGCTGCGCCGTGACGCCGGTAAATTTTCCGATTCTGCTCGGTGCCAAGGGCTTCCATCTCCGCCATGAGTACAGCGCAGGTGACCATCATTCCTCCGTTTCGATTGTTTGTTCTAATCCGATGGGGTTATTTTAAACGATAAAGCCGCTTGAGAGTCAACCACCCCCCGGAAGTTGGAGGCTATTTCCGCCTCTGGAACGAGGTCGCCTGATTGTTCCGGCATTAGAATAGGCGAAAAGGTTCTGTGAGGTGACTGATGATTCGATCCCCGTATCGCGGTGATGGGACGGACCGGCCCGCCGATATTCCCCTGCCACCGGGATGGATGCCGCTTTTTGATCATGGGCGGCTGCTGAAACGCTGGCGCTACGTGTCGATCTGGAGCAGCACCCTGTCGATCTGCGCGTCTCAGGTGTGGGTCGGCCCGATTCCGCAGGAATTCTGGGCCATCTGGGACCGGTCGCGGGGCAGGCTCTATGAACACACGCGCCTGTGGACCGGTCGTGTTCATGTGCCAGCCGGTCAGGTTCGGGTGCGGGATGGGTCCGTGGAAATTGACGTGGAACTGGATGAACAGGGCGGGTTTGAGGTGGTCACTTTCGACGAGCGGGCATACACCTGGACTCGCAAGCAGTGCGGCATCCGCGCGCATGGCTGTGTGCGCATCGGTGGTGAGGAACACCCGGTAGAGGCGGTCGCGTTGATTGACGACAACGCCGGTTATCCCCCCGGCATACCCGCTGGCACTGGTCGGGCGGGGCCGGGTACGATATCGGGGGCCGTGCGGTCGCCTGGAG
>JAIOHO010000770.1 GCA_019912905.1 Anaerolineae bacterium | reverse complement strand
GCGACGTGGGCGGCGGTGCGGGCGGAGCGGGCGTTTCTGGCCGGTCTGGGCGGCGGCTGTGCGGTGCCGATTGCAGCCTATGCCCAGGTGGAGGGAACGCGGCTGCGGCTGCGGGGGCGGATTGTGTCGGTCGATGGCCGGACTCAGGTCGAGGTTAGCGGCATGACCGATTACGGCGGCCAGTTCGCCAGCGATGGCAAAGCAGCGCACGCATTGGGCGCGGACCTCGCGCGCCAGGCGCTGGACCAGGGCGCGGGCGCTCTGCTGGCGGCGCTGGAATGAGTCTGCGGGGGAAACGCATCGTGGTGACCCGCGCGCGGCATCAGGCCGGGGAACTGGTCGATCGGCTGCGGGCGCAGGGGGTCGAACCGCTGCTGTACCCCTGTATCGCCATTACTCCCCCGGAAGATACCCAAGAACTAGACGGTTACTTAAAAGAAGCGGCGGAGGGAGCCTTCGACTGGCTGGTGCTGACCAGCAGCAACACGGTCGAGGCGCTGCGCCAGCGAACGGAAGCACTTGGCCTGTCGCTGCGTGGGCTGCGGGCGGCGGCGGTTGGCCCATCCACCGCGGAGGCGGCGCGGGCGGTGCTCGGCGTCGATGTGCAGGCCGTCCCCGATGAATTCATCGCCGAAGCGCTGGCCGAGACATTGCATGCCGGACCGGGGGTGCGCGTCCTGCTGCCGCAGGCGGACATCGCCCGGGATACCCTGCGCGATCGGCTGGTGGAAGCGGGAACCGAAGCGATCGCCGTGACGTCTTATCATACAGTCATGGGATGGGGCGGAGTCGATCTGCCTGGGCTGTTGAACGCCGGGCAGATCGACGCCATCACCCTGACCAGTTCCTCAACAGTGGAGAACCTCGTGAGCCGGGTGCAGCAGGCCGGGGGCGATGTCGGCAAACTGTGTGCAGTGTGTGCCGCCTGCATCGGCCCGAAGACAGCGGACACGGCCAAAACCCACGCTTTCACGACGATTCTCGTCCCGTCGGCCTATACGCTGGAAGGACTGGTAGAATCCCTGGTGGAACATTTCATGCCACAAGGAGAATTCTGATGAAATGGTGGCCGTTGTTTGTGTTGATTTGTGCAGTGTGGGCCGCGCCGGTGGCGGCAGCAGACCGCATTCAATTCGTCAGCCAGCCCGACGAACTGGCCGTTTTTTTCAACGATATTGCTTATGCGCGGGATGAGATCACCCTGCCCGGTGGGGTGGATGTGGCGGTAGTGCTGCCCCAGCAGGTCCTCGTCGATACTCTGGTGATCCGCGAAGACGGCCAGCGCATCCCTGGCTATCGTCTCAGTTACGTGGATGGGCAGCTGACGTTGCAGTGGCTGAGCGCGTCGAGCAAGGCGGTGCGTCAGGCGACCATCGAATACCTGATGAGTGGGGTGGGCTGGTCGCCCAAATATGACATGTGGCTGGGCGCGGACGACGCCGAAACGGTCAACTTCGATTTTTACGCGGAGATCCGCAACCCGGCACTGATGCTGGAGGATGTGCAGATGCGCCTGGTGGCCGGGCGGGTGGATACGTCACAGCCGATGGACGACATCTCACGGGTGACGGCCAACCAGTACCTGGCCGGTTATGATGAGGCGCAGGTGGCGCAGAGCTTCACGGGTACGGCGACGATCCAGCATGTGTACACACT
>JAIOHO010000769.1 GCA_019912905.1 Anaerolineae bacterium | reverse complement strand
GCGGCACCCAGGCCGACGAGCCTAAATACGCTCTCCCAGACGGCGTTCCGTGCCACGCAGCAGCCGTTCAATATTCTCGCGGAAGCGGTACACAATGAGGGCGGAAACCAGCACCGAATAATAGGTGTATTCCTGCGGCATGGCATGCTGGCTGACCAGCACGAAGATCCACAGGGTTGCTACGGCAAACATTACCAGTACGGCCAGCGATACATAGCGAGTGACCAGCAGGATCAGGCTTCCGATGAGGCTGATGCCGAGCAGGACGCCGGGCGCGATGATAATGAGGGTGCCAAACCAGATGGATGCGCCTTTGCCGCCGCGCAGTTTGCCGGTCAGCATGGCTGCGAAAATCGACCAGTTATGGCCGACGATACACACAATTGCCGCCAGCGCTGCTGCTGTGGCCGGGACGTCACTCAGAATCTGGCGTGCGATCAGGATGGCGACAATCCCTTTCGCCATATCCAGCACCCAGACCACGATTCCCCAGCTCATCCCGAGGGCGCGCGAGACATTGGTCGCACCCATATTGCCGCTGCCGACTTCAAAGATGTTGACTTTCTTCAGCCGGGCGATGACATAGGCAGTCGGAATTGCGCCCAGGACATAACTGATGAGGGCGACAAGCACCCCATTGAGCAGATGATCGAACATGCAGCCACACCAACTTTCGCAAAGTTAAACAAATACCTCAGGTATCATCACTATAACCCTTAAGGCTTAAAAAGAGATGATTGTTTGCTGAAGACTATCTCACGTCTATATAACCATGTCAGGCCGCCGGAGTTGCGGCCTATTTTTTCTCGCGCAGCATGCCGCGATAAATGCCCGGCCATGAATCTTCGATAGGCACCGCACCGACCGTCCGGCTGTAGAAGTCCTGGGGACCTGCCGCTCCGATGATGGCGTAACCAAAGCCTTCGGCATACAGGGCATGCAGACAGGCCAGCAGCAGCGCCGCCCCGGTTCCATGTCCGCGCTTGTCTTCCGCCACCCCGGTCGGGCCGAAAAAGCCCTTGTAGGTGGCATTATAGCAGCCGAACCCGATCACAGCCTCGTCTTCGACGGCGATGAAACAGGAAACGGGGTGATGGCTGAAGGCCATCTCTGTTTCGCTGACCCAGGCGCGGCTGAATGCCTGCCCGACCCAATCGGCGACGAGATGTCTTTCGGGTGGAATGGCGCGGCGGATGGTGATTCCGGCGGCCTGCTGCCGGGCGACAGCCGGGGCCAGATCCGGCAGGGCATAAAGCTTCACAAGCATATCCATGGACATGATTATTCCCCCAGGAGTTGTTCGATCAGTACATCGAGTGAATGTGAATGCGCGTCCAGTTGGTGCGCGCCATTGGCGAGCAGTTCCCGGTTACCGCTGGCAGGCAGGTTGAAGGTGTACACCGGGCGCTGCTGCCGCTGTGCAAAGCGGGCGGCGTGCATGGCTCCGCCGGTGGCCGTCGTTTCGACCACGATCAGCGCGTCGCTCAGGCCGCTGATGATGCGGTTGCGGGCGACCAGACGAGGCGCGCTCGGCGGTGCTGCCGGGTGAACTTCGCTGAGAATCGCGCCGCGCATGGCACAGCGCTGGGCCAGCGCCTGATTCTCGGGCGGGTAAATGTTGAACAGCCCACAGCCGAGTACCGCCACGGTGCGGCCCGCCGCGGCGGACAGCGCGCCTTCGTGGGCTGCCGTGTCGATGCCCAGCGCCAATCCGCTGACGACCGTGAACCCCGCCTGGGTCAGCTCTGCGCCAAGCTGGTAGGCCCATTGTGCAGCCTCCGCCGAAGGCGAACGCGTCCCCACGATGCTCACTGCTCGGTCGAACAGCGGGGGTCCGCATCCGCGCACGAACAGGGTCGCGGGCGGGTCTTCGATTTCGAGAAGGCGCGGCGGGTAGGCACCGTTCGGGCTGGCAAGGGTGAGGATGGAAATATCGGTGGTTTCCCATTCCGCCAGTGACTGGCGCACCTCATCCAGATTGATCGCCTGGATGCTGCGGGCGATTTTGGGGCCGACGCCGACGACCTGCTGAAGTTCCGCCGTGTCTGCCGCCAGGATCGCCGCCGGGTCTCCCCCAAAGTGGCGCAGCAGCGCGCCGAGGGTCTTGCTGCCGATGTGATCCGTCAGGCTGAGGGCGATCCACAGCGTCAGGTCGGGCACGGATCAATCTTCCTGGTAATACTCGATGACCGACAGCAGCATAGCGTTGATGAAGGTGTTGATCTGACGCAGCACCGTGCTCCATTCGGAGGTGCTGCGCGGCGGGGTGACCTCCGACCAGGTGAGCACAGAGTTAATCACGAAGTCGCTGAAATAGAAAAAACCGCGCGCAGCTTGCGGCAGGGTCAGCCCATCGCTGCTGAGAATCTTGGCATAATCCTTGCCGAGTGTAATCGCGGCCACCAGTTTTTCATCCTGTGCGCCGCCTGCCAGATATTGGCGCAGTTCTTCCAGCACCCGGCGACCCTGCTGGCGCATCTCGGCGCGTGTGCTGTCGCTCATCGCGGTGTACCAGGGGACCAGTTCGAGAGTGCCGCCGCCGACCTGCATACGGGTTTCGCCCAGGGCGCTTTGCAGGATCACCTGCATTTCGGTGGGCTGCAAGTCGTCCTGCGTCTCGGCATAGCGCAGCAGATCCGACCGCCGGAAGCGGCGGTGTTTGCCCGGCGTGCGGCGCGAGGGCAGCTTGCCTTC
>JAIOHO010000768.1 GCA_019912905.1 Anaerolineae bacterium | reverse complement strand
CGGGAATCGAGCTGGGCGGCATCCCGCAGTCGCAGCGTCACCCAGCGGAAATTGGTGTGGGTCAGGTCGCTGACGCGTTCGACAGCCTTGAGCTGGCCGTTGCGCAAAATGCCCACCCGGTCGCAGATGGCCTGCACTTCGCTGAGGACGTGCGAGGACAGGAAGACCGTGCGTCCCTCGCGCTTGATTTCGCGCATCAATTCGTTGAACGTCTGCTGCACCAGCGGGTCGAGTCCGCCGGTCGGCTCATCGAGGATCAGCAGTTCCGGTTCGTTCATCAGGGCCAGCACCAATCCCAGTTTGCGCCGGTTGCCGCTGGAATAGCTCCGCACCTTAATCTTCAGGTCCAACTGGAGGCGCTCGGCCAACTGGCGCACGGTGTTCAGGTTCACGCCGCCGCGCACCCGGCCCACAAAACTGACCACCTCCTGGCCGGTCAGATTGCGCCACAGGTTCAATTCGCCCGGCAAAAACCCGATGCGCCGGTGCAGCGCCACGCTGTCGGCCTGCGCGTCCAGATCGAGGATGCGGGCCTGGCCTTCGGTCGGGCGGATCAGGTCGAGCAGCAGGCGGATGGTGGTGGTTTTGCCCGCACCGTTGGGTCCCAGGTAGCCAAAAATCTCGCCCGGCTGGACCACCAGATTCAGACGGTCGAGGGCGCGGACTTCGCCATTGGCGGACTTGTAAATCTTGGTGAGGTTTTCGGTCTGAATGACAGCCATGTGCGGCTCCTTCTAATGGGTGTGACGGCCCAGGAATGACAGCAGAATCTCGTTGAAGAACGTTGGCTGATCCTGGTTGGCATTATGCGATGCGTTGGGAATCACCTTATAGTCTACATCCGGTTCATAGGCTGCCCACGTCGGAGCCTGCCGCTGGATGCTGCCGGTGCGGTCCTGGTCGCCATGAGTCAGCAGCAGGGGCACGCCGATGACATGACCGGGTATCCCTTTACGGCTGATCGCCGGGGTGATCGCTTTCCAGATTCTCAGAAACTCGCGCGGCTCAAGCTGGCGGAGCGTAGCCAGGGCATAAGCCTGCACGTCCGGTTTGAGGGCGATGCTGCGCGCCGTCAGCCGGGCCAGATGATCGTAAGGCCACCACCGGAACAGGGGCAGTGTCCAGCGCAGCGCCAGGATTTCCCACCGGGAATAGGGCAGCGCGATGCAGGTTGCCCCGACGATGACCATCGCCTGGACGCGCTGCGGGTGGCGTAAATAGACGAACTGGGCAATATAGCCGCCCATCGACTGGCCGACCAGAATCACCTTTTGGACGCCAAGCTGGTCGAGGATGGCAATCAGATCATCGGCGCAGTCTGCGAGCGTGAAATCTCCGGCTGTCGGGCGCGAGCATCCATGTCCGCGCGCATCCCAGGCCAGCACGCGATAGTGAGCGGCCAGGGCGCTGAGTTGGGCATCAAACATGTGATGATCCATCGTCGCGCCGTGCAGCAGCGCCACCAGCGGGCGATCCTCCGGCCCGGTGAGCCAGTAATGGAGGATGCAGCCTGGGCGTTCGATGTCAGACTCCATCGGTAGTGATGCGTTCATGCTGTCGCCAGCCTCGTCAAGCCGCATGATGCAGCAACCTTGATCGTAGCGCAAGCGGGCCGAAATGTATATCCAAATCCGCCGGGAAGTGGACGCGGCGCGAATGCCTGCCCACAAGGAATGATTAGAATTTTCACATCTTCCGCAAAATGACAATTTGTCGTATACAATAAGGAATAATCCAACGAGTTATCGTATGAGTGCGGCCATGCGTAAGATCGGTTTTATTGTCACGCTTCTGCTGGCATTGTGGATCACCTTCCCTGCACTTGCCCAACAAAATGCGACCGGACAAACGGCTCAGGCGGTGGGTCCTTTGCCCGTGATGCCGGAATTGTTCGACCGGGCCAACAGCGCCTCGGCTGCCGGCAATCACAGCCAGGCGATCGTCGATTACAGCCTGTTTATCCTGCTGAACCCGACCTTCAGCCAGGGATATGCCAGCCGCGCGCTGAGCTACGACGCCCTGGGTGATACCGACCAGGCTATTGGCGATCTGACCCGCGCGCTGAGTTACGACATTCCCCAGGTGCAGTATAAGGCGGCAGTGTACTACACCCGCGCTACGCTCTATCTGAAACAGAATGACCTGACCGACGCGCTGGATGATCTCAACGTGTCGATCGACGCCTACCCGGATGGCGTGGACAGCCTGGGGCTGCGGGCGCAGCTGCTGACTTATACCAACCGCTATCCCGATGCGCTCACCGATCTGAATCACCTGATCGAATTGCAGCCCAGCGAAGCGCGCCATTACCTCGATCGCGGCTTTATCCACACCCAGCTTGGTCAGTCCGACGAAGCGCTGGCGGATTATGATCGAGCGGTCGATCTGAACCCGCAGGATGCCCGGCCTTATGCCGAACGCGCCCTGTATTATTCGGCACAGCGCCAGTTTTCCGATGCCCTGGTCGATATTAACAACGCCATCAGCCGCAGCCCCCAGAACGGAGAGTTTTACCTCGTGCGCGGCTCGATCCATGCGGTGGTCGATAAGCCCATCGAGGCGGCAGATGACTACTTCCAGTGGATGTCGCTCAACCTGACCAAGCGTTATATTGCCCCGCAAACGCTGACCAGCAGTCAGGCTTTTACCGTCGAGATGCAGCCTGGATGGGTGTACAACATCCCCTTTGCAGCCTCTGCCGGGCAGAAGGTCAATATCGCCGCCAGTGGTGAATCGCCGCAGTCTCCGGTAGACCCGCTGCTGGTGATCCTGGGGACTAACGGCAGTCCGCTGATTTCAGATGACGACAGCGGCGGCAATATGGCGGCCTTCATCCGCAATTATGAGATCCCCGAAGATGGCGAGTATACCCTGGTGGTGGGTCAGGCCGGGGGCGGCGCGCCGCAGGGCAACGTCAACGTGCAGGTGGATCTGGGCGCTAGCGGATAGGGATCAGTCGATCATCTACAGGCAAAAAATCGCCGGTCTACTGACCTGAGTACTGCTGGAAAAGTGCGGAGTGCTGAGTTTTTGAGCGAGAATCTTCCTCACCATCCCAAACCACCCTGTCAATCGGGTCTAAGTCAGGATCTTCCGTCTGAAGCTCATCGTCGTTCGTCAAGGGGGTGAACGACGGTGGTTTGCTGGATCGACACCGCTTCCAGTCTAGTGACACGCGGCTGGAGACCGTCAGCTATCCTCTACGTCGTCCCGTAGCGTTTGATTCCCCAGTTCATGAGGATGTGGAAGGTGGCGGCTCCGGCAAAATCCCCGTGCCGGGCCAGGGTGGACTGGACCACTTTTTCGGAAACTCGCCCGGTCTGACCATAATAATACTCGTTGATGGCGGCTTGCAGCGCGACATCATTCTCCCCGATGTACGGATATTCGCCGAAGGCCCGGATCACCGCCCAGGCTGCCGTCCACAGCCCCACCCCTTTCAACTGCATCAGTGACCGCCGGGCGGCATCCGCAGGTCCGGCCTGAAGTTGATCGAGGTCGATCGCGCCGTCCATAATCTGGCTGGCGACGCTGCGCATGACGTTCATGCGGATGCGGGTGATCTTGAGCGGCAGCAAATCCTCGACACTGGCGGCTGCGATCGCTTCGGGCAGCGGGAAAGTGTAAAATATCTCGTCCTGGTAGTCGATGTGCTTCCCGGCCCACTGGATGAGCCAGCGTTCGCCGCGCTGGGCCATGTTCAGCGCGATCTGCTGCTCGATGATGGTCGTCATCAGCGCTTCAAACAGGCTGGCGGCGCGCACATGTTTGAGTCCGTAAAGCGGTTCGACCAGTTTCCACAGGATCGGGTCCTGTCTGGCGTGGGCGTAAAACGGCTTCATGTCCGCGTCGGTTCCCAGCAGGTAGGCCACCCGCCGCAGCAGGCGGACCTCATCGACCGGGCCAGTCGCGGCCACACGCTCCACCGCCAGCACCGGCGCTTCGATCGTTCCCTGGCTGATGACTCGCACCAGCGCCACCGCGCCATCCAGTTCCAGCGCGCGCCAGTATATGCCCTCGCGGGAGTGGTCCAGAACGCTGTGATAGCGCGACAGGTGAATCGACAGATCGAAATTGTAGGGGGGGATGGGCTTCAGCGTGCCAATGGGTGTCATAGTGACGCCGGATTCAACCACAGAATGGCGCAATTTTCTATCCGAACTTACGGCGAAGAGGCTGCATCGGCCAGCAATTGGAGAAGCTGGCGCAGTCCTGCCTGCGGGTCGTGGCGGAAATCCACTGTTGGCCCCATCAGATCCAGCGCTTCATAGTCGCAGGTCTTGTGCAGCACGGGCACGATGATTTTGCCGGTGTCGATAAACCACTGCTGCTCGGTCTGTAGGGAACCAGATTCGATGGCTTCGGGGGACAGGATGAGCAGCATCACGCCGCACTCGGTCAGGGCACGGGCCACCGAGCTGTGCCAGGTGGTGTTGATGTTGATTTCGGTCATGTCGAGCCAGGCATTGATGCCGCTGGCGCGCAGCCCTTCGATCAGATCGACGGCAAATAATTCGTCGGCGCGCGCGTAACTGATAAAGACGCCGCTGTGGGCTGCCCGGCGGATGTGGGCAGGACTCATCAGCCGTCTCAGCGCCTCCCGCACACCGCTGTGGGTCGGCTGGAGCGACAGCGCCTGCCTTAGTGCCGCGCGTTTCTCGCTGTCGATCTGGGCCAGATGCGCGAGCCACATCCAGGCCTGGACATTCGACGGTTCCTGAGTCGTGACCTGCTGCGCCCGTTCGTATGCTCTGGCAACGTCACCCTGTTGGGCCAGCCGCGCGACGTCCTGTAGTGGGTTTTCAGTCATCGGCCCTGCTCCTCGTCACACCTCGGCTCAAGCCTATCGGCAGTCCTCAAGCATGGGAACAAAAGGAGATATAATCGGGAAGCCGCGCTGCGCTTCCGCACCCTAGATTTGCTGCGATTCGCTGGCCTCCTGTTGGCTGAGCGGCAGCTTCGGCGGGTCGGTAATCATCCCCAACAACTTGAGCTGGCGCTGGTAACGCTGCTGCGCGAGCTGGCGCAGGTCAGCGACCAGGTCCGATTCGTCGGTAATTTCGACCCCAATCAGCGATTCGATGGCATCTTCCATCGTGATAATCCCGGCGGTGCCGCCGTACTCGTCGAACACCAGGAACATGTGCTGCTGACGGTTGGTGAATTCGGCCAGCACGGTGTCCACAGTCATGCTGTCCGGCACTGAATCCAGCGGGCGCGCCAGGTCTTTCATCGTCGTGGAGTCTTCATCCTGCGCCGCAGCCATCAGCACCTCGCTGCGCAGCACGAACAATTTGATGTCGTCGAATGCCTCGGTATACAGGGGAATGCGCGAATAAGGCAGCACGCGGTGCTTCTTGAGCACTTCGCCGACCGTCATCGTTTCAGGCAGCGCCAGCATGACCGTGCGCGGCGTCATGATGTCGCTGACGTAGACCGCGCTGAGGTGCAGCAGATTGCGCAGGATGGCGTGTTCACTCTTTTCCAGTGTGCCTTCGCCGGTGCTGATCTGGGCCAGCATTTCCAGCTCGGAGCGCGTGACAGTGGGCGATTTCTCTTTGGGTGTCATCAGCCGGGTAAAGCGCTCAAACGCCCAGACCGCCGGGAAGGTGAGGATAATCATGCCTTCGATGAGATAGGCTACCAGCGGTGACAGCGGCTTCCAGTACAGCGCGCCCACCGTCTTAGGGATAATCTCGGAGAAGATCAGGATCAACAGAGTCAAAACGACCGTGATGAGGCCGACCAGGTCGTTGCCGAGCAGCAAGGCGGCCTCAGCTCCGGCCCCGGCAGCCCCCGCCGTGTGCGCAATCGTGTTCAGGGTGAGGATGGCCGCAATGGGGCGGTCCACATTTTCCTTGTGTTTGCGCAGCAGCAGCCCTACGCGCTTGCCCTGCTGGACGTTCAGTTCGATGTACGAGTGGGTGGTCGAGAATAATGCCGCTTCACACAGAGAGCAGGTAAACGAAACGCTGAGCGCCAGCAAAATGTAAAGCACCAGCGAAACAACTGACCCTTCCGCGCCGTCCGCAATCGGCATGGCGGGTACATAGGGCCATATCGCGTATGGCAGCAAGGGTTGATTCCTTTATAGCCGGTGATCTTTCATAAGATAGCAGTGTTTGCAGCCAAACGCAACCATTACAGCGGCACGTGGGTGGGGGTTCCGGGTTTACGGGGATAGGTGCGCGGGGTGTGAGCGACTTTATCGATGATGACCAGCCGGTGTGGTTCGTCGATGTCGGGCAGTTCGATCGTCTCGATGCGGTTAAAACGCCCTCCCATCAGGTCGATGGCACGGGCTGCGTCACGGGCTTCATCCGCCGCCGTGTCCCCCTTCATGGCAATGCACTGCCCCCCGATCCGGGCCAGGGGCAGCAGATACTCGACCAGCGCCGGCAGTCGGGCGACGGCACGAGCCAGCACCAGATCGTAGGCGGCACGCTGGTCCGGCATGTGCCCGGCTTCCTCAGCACGGGCATGCAGTGTCTGAGCGCCACGCAGCCCCAACTGAGCGATCACATGGTCGAGGAAATTTACCTTTTTGCCGGTGGCTTCCAGCAGGGTGACGCGGATATGCGGAAAGGCGATGAGCAGAGGCAGGCCCGGGAACCCGGCCCCCGTGCCCACGTCGATCAACCGCAGGCCGGAGCGCATGGGCACGACCTGCGCAATCGACAGCGAATCCAGAAAGTGGCGAACCTGCACCGCCGCCGGTTCGGTAATGGCGGTCAGGTTGGTATGGGCGTTCCAGGCCGCCAGCACCTCGGCGTACTGCGCAAACTGTGCCGTTTGCTCCGGCGAGAGCGTGATGCCGAACTGCTCGTCGGCCTGCTGCGCCAGGGTTGAGGCCATCAGTTACCGTTCGAGGCTGTACATGCCGTTATAGCGCACGCTGGCCTGACCGCCGAACGGATTTTCCTTGATCTCGAAGGTGCATGAACCATTGACCCGGTCGTTGGTCGTGCCCGGCCCATACTTGGCATAGCCATCGTCGATCTGCTGTTCCCAGGTCAGCTTGAATCGGACACCGTAAGTGCCAGGGGACAGGTTGCCGATCTGTGAAGTATAAAACACCCAGTAATTGGTCCCCAGCTTCTGGATGGGGCTGACCACGACATTTTGCAGCGGTGCGGTCTGGAAGGTTACGTCGTAGATGGCGTTGTCCAGATGATCCTGCACCTGGTCCTGCGACCGGGCGAACCAGGACCAGAAGATGACGATGTTGTCGTTGTTATACAGGATGCCAGGTTCGGAGATGTTGCGGTACTGGTCGCACTCGGCGAAAATTTCGCCAGGTTTGTTCGACCGGCCAATGGGCTGTGGCACGCCGATGACGACGATGGGATTACGCGGCGTCACGATGGCGAGGTTCCCCCCGCTGGGTGAGCGGACGCCCTGGGTCGGCTGCGTATCGCTGGCCTGATCCACACCCGTGCTGCTGACCAGCGGGTTCTGCGGGCTGTTGCAGCCATCCTGAAGGTCATTGACCGTCGTTTCATAGATGGTGCTGCTGGGGTTGCCTTCGCGGGCCATTACCACCCGGGCGCTGCCGGTAGAACCGCTGGCAACGGTCTGCCCGCTGTTATACGACACCTGATCGCTGACGGCATAATCGCCGCTCACCGACACCTGTCGCAGGGCACTCAGCGCCTGCCCGCCGCCGTTGGCCGCCGAAAACAACTGGTAATAAATGTCGTAGCCCGCTTCCATCGTCCCGCTGAAATTGAGGACGCCCTGGGTTTCGCAGGCGATGTAAAGAATATTGACGTTGGATGTATTGGCTGTGGACTGGGTCGTAGTGGTGGTGGTGGTCCCCGTGTCCTGAGCCGCCGTGATGGGGATGCTGATCGCCAGGACGATCAACGCGGTTAGGATGATGAATTTGCGCACGCTATTCCTCCTGAACGTTGCGTCTTCAACTATAATCGACA
>JAIOHO010000767.1 GCA_019912905.1 Anaerolineae bacterium | reverse complement strand
CGCAGTTCCTGACCGTCGATGATCATCAGCATGTGCCCGACGTGCCCCGCAAACCCGCGATGCCCCAGCAGCAGACGTCCGTCGATGAGGACGCCGCCGCCGATGCAAGTGCTCAGCGTGACGTAGATGGCATGTTTGCAGCCGCGCGCCGCGCCGCGTGCGACTTCTGCCAGCACTGCAACATTGGCGTCGTTGCCTACGTAGGTCGGCACCTTGAAGGCTTGCTGCAAGCGCTGCGCCAGAGGAACGTGATGCCAGCCTGGGAGGTTGGGTGGGGCCAGCACCACGCCTGTGAGGGGGTCGAGTGGGCCGGGCGACGACACACCGATTCCCGTCACGATGTCGTCCTGCGGCCACAGGCGACCAATCAGGTCGATCATGCGCTCGATCACCCGGTCCGGCCCGTCCTGGCCGAGAGTCAGGGTTTCGTCACGGGCAAGGATGTTCAGGTCTTCATCAAGGCGGGCCACACGAATGCGCGTGCCGCCCAGATCTACACCAATAATCATAGGTATTCGCTCCAGATGGTGGGTTCAGTCTGCTCGTCCAGAACCGCCCGCCGGAACCGCAGTCCCTTCATCCGCCGCTTGAAAATCCTCGGCGTAATCAGGCGACAGCGTCCCAAACAGATGATCCCAGATGAGGGTATAAAAACCATAATTGTGGGCTTTGTCGAGATGATGCTCAGCGTGAAACGTGCTGGTGGAAATAGTGCGGCTGAGGGGCTGTGTAATCCAGCGACCTGGCATCGGCTCGACGCCCAGGTGCCCGACCAGGCCAAAGACGATGTTGAGAGTCAGATACAGGATGATGCTTAACCAAGCCGCCGGATAGACAGCCAGCAGGATCAGCCACAGCACACCAAATCCCAGTGTCTCAAATGGATTGAGCACGAACAGCGTCAGCGGGCGCGGGTTCTCGAAGCGATGATGAGTCTGGTGGATGAGCGGGTACAGCCAGGGCAGATGGGCAGCGCGGTGAAAGCCGTACATCGCCAGATCCATGACGAAAAAGAGGATCAGCGTATCCGCCGCCACCCGCAGCAGATTGGCATCGAAGGTGACACGGATAATCCCTACCTGCCACAGCAGCACCCCGGCGACCGTCACCAGCGCATTGAGCGCCACGCACGACGCCGCCAGCCCAATCTCGATCCAGGTCAGCGGGTCCGGCACGTCCGTCACCCGATGCTGCTGATAGCGCCGGACCAGAAAATCACCCATCAGCAGCACCACCCCCAGAATCACAAGATTTTCCAGCACCGACCACAGGATCACCCCGGACAGCGGCATCGTTTTCAGCGAGTCGAAAAATGCAGTGAATAGCTCCGGCATGCTGGTCTCCCCACAATCTCACCTATCCCGACACATCACGGGCTGGACGCTTGTAGCGCCTGTCAGGGGTTGTTAAAATGATAGAACAAATCGACCGAAATCCTTCTCCCAGATTGTAGCGCAGGAACAATTTCATGGCGAAAGTCACGCCCTCGCGTCGGCAGTATCTCGACATCAAAGCAGAATATCCCAACTGCATCCTGTTTTACCGTATGGGCGATTTTTACGAGACGTTTGATGAGGATGCGGAAGTCGCTGCGCGCGAACTGGACATCACCCTGACCAGCCGCCCCACCAGCCCCGGCGACCATAACTCGCGCATTCCAATGGCGGGCGTGCCACATCACGCGCTGGAAAATTACATCTCCCGCCTGATCGAACGGGGCTATCACGTCGCGGTGTGTGACCAGATTGGCGACGTCACCGGGCGCGGACCAGTGGATCGAGCCGTCACCCGCGTGATTACCCCCGGTACGGTGATCGAGCCGGAACTGCTGCCGGAAAAACAGGCCAGTTATCTGCTGGCGCTGGTCCCGGTCGGCGATGTGGACAGCGGCGTGTGGAACAAGGCAGGGTTGGTCTTTGTGGACATCACCACCGGCGAGTTCGCTGCCACGCAGTTAGAAGGTGCCAACACCGGGGTGCTGGTGCTGGAAGAACTGGCCCGGCTGAACCCGCGCGAGATCATCATGCCGGAAAGCTGGACGAATCGCGGCGTGACCCTGCCGGAAAATATTCATCTCAGCCCGGTGGCGGACTGGCGCTTTGAATCCGACACGGCCCAGCAGGTGCTTCAGAATCACTTCCGTGTCCGGACTCTGGATGGTTTTGGCCTGGGAGACCTGCCTTACGGAGTCTGCGCTGCCGGGGCCATCCTCTATTACCTGCGTGATACCCAGCGCAACAGCCTGGCGCAGTTGGCATCCATCCGTGCCTACAGCACCGCCAATTTTATGGTGCTGGATCAGTTTACGCGGCGCAACCTGGAGCTGACCGAGACGATTCGCGGGCGCACCACACGCGGCAGCCTGCTGGATGTCCTCGACCGCACAGTGACGGCGATGGGCGCGCGCCTGCTGCGCACCTGGATCAACCAGCCGCTGCTGGACCTTGACCGGCTGAATGCCCGTTTGGATGCGGTCGAAGCCCTGACCGGGGATGCCGCCCTGCGCGAAGAACTGCATGGGGCGCTGCGCAGCATCTCCGACATCGAACGGCTGACCAACCGCCTGTTGATCGGCAAAGCCGGTCCCCGTGACCTGCTGGCCCTGCGCGACAGCCTGGGCACCGTGCCCGAAATCAAGGCGCTGATCGAACCGCTGCCGCCGCTAAAGGCGCTGCTGGACCGGCTCGACCCGTGCCCGGAAGTCTACGACCACATCGGGCAGGCGATCACCGACGACCCTCCGGCGATCCTCAACAATATCGGCGTGATTCGGCCCGGTTATTCGCCCGAACTCGACGATGTGCTCCACCGCACCCGCGACGCCCGCGAGTGGATTGCCGGGCTGGAGGAAGTCGAACGCCAGCGCACTGGCATCGCCAAGCTGAAGGTCAGCTACAACAAGGTCTTCGGCTATTATATCGAAGTGACACACGCCCAGGCCGAGCACGTGCCCGACGATTACATCCGCAAGCAGACCCTGGTCAATGCCGAACGCTACATCACGCCCGAACTGAAAGAATATGAAACCCTGGTGCTCAACGCTGAGGAGCAGATTCTCGAAGTCGAGCGGCGTTTGTTCGAGCAAATCTGCCAGGAGCTGTGCCAGTCTGCTAACCGGCTGATCCAGACCGCGCGTGCCGTCGCCCACCTCGACGCGTTTCTGTCGCTGGCTGAGGTCGCCGTGCGTGAAGGCTATACCCGCCCGACCCTGACACGCGAGGACGTGCTGCTCGTGCGCGATGGGCGGCACCCGGTCGTCGAGCGGTTGATCGACGACGGCATCCGCTATGTGCCCAACGACACCCATTTCGACGCGGACGCGCGCATTCATATCATTACCGGGCCGAATATGTCCGGTAAATCGACCTATATCCGGCAGGTGGCGCTCATCACGCTGATGGCGCAGATTGGCAGCTTCGTCCCGGCGGATGAGACTACCATCGGGCTGGTGGACCGCATCTTCGCTCGCATCGGCGCGCAGGACGAGATTCATGCCGGGCAGAGCACGTTTATGGTCGAGATGGTCGAAACCGCGCGCATCCTGTCCGGCAGCACGGGTCGCAGTCTGATCATCCTCGATGAAGTCGGGCGCGGCACCTCCACCTACGATGGGCTGGCGATTGCCCGCGCGGTGATCGAATACATCCACAATCACCCGCGCCTCAACTGCCGCACGCTGTTCGCCACCCATTATCACGAACTGACCGAACTCCCGGCGATATTGCCCCGGACGCACAACTTCAACGTGGCCGTGGCCGAAGAAGGCGACAGTATCGTCTTCCTGCATCGCGTCGTGCCCGGTGGAGCGGACCGCAGTTACGGCGTCCATGTAGCGCAGTTAGCCGGGATGCCACGCCCGGTGGTCGAGCGCGCCCGCGAACTGCTGGCGCAGTTGGAAGAAGGCGGCAGCGACTTCAAACTCCCGGCGGCCACCCCGAACAGCGGCAAATCACACACCAACGGCCCGGTGCAGCTTTCGATGTTCGACTCGCCCCCGCACCCGGCGCTCGAAGCCATCCGCCACCTGTCAGTCGATGAACTCAGCCCGCTGGAAGCCCTCACCAAACTGTACGAACTCAAGCGCATGGCCGAGAGCTAAGCGCGTTTTCTGCTATAGTAGAAAAGTTGAACTGGCGAAGGATCAGGCGATGGGCTACCTCTACATCAGCTACAGCCGGAAGGACGCGGAAGCTGCGCAGCGGATCGTGCAGGATCTGGAAGCGCGCGGCTATACCACCTGGGTCGATACCGACGATCTGGAGGCGGGCGACATCTGGACCCGGCAGATCGACAGGGCCATCCGTGAGGCAGAGGTCTTCATTACCCTGTTCAGCCCGGAGACCGCCGCCAACCGCACCGTCCATCGCGAGATCGAACTGGCCGATAGTGCGCGCAAGCCGATTATCCCGGTGATGGTCGCCCAAACCCCGGTGCCGATGGCGCTCATCAACCGGCAGGTGGTCGATGCCACTGGCGATTGGGACACATTCGTTGATCATCTGGTCAAGGCCATCGACGCCAGCACCGCCTCGCTGCACATGCAGAAGGTTCAGCCGAAAGTCGCGCCCCAACCCACCGCAGTCCCGGCCCCGGTGCCCGTCCGCGCCCCCAGACGTGCCTTTCCGGTCGCACCCGTATTGATACTGGTGAGCCTCGCCGCCTGCATCGTCATCACGTTCGTCGGGACCACTCTGATTTCCTCAAACCAGGCAGGGGATATGCGGGCGACTGCCAGCACTTCGGCTATTCTATCGACGGGCCAGGCCGGTCTGGACACCGATAGAGATGGTCTGACCGACTCGCACGAACTGGAACTTCGGCTCGATCCCGCCAACCCGGATACGGACGGGGATGGCCTCACGGATGGGGATGAGGTCCGCCGCTATGGGACGAACCCTGCCAACCGCGAT
>JAIOHO010000766.1 GCA_019912905.1 Anaerolineae bacterium | reverse complement strand
GGCGGGCGAGGTGCGGGTCCTGCAAGCGGGTCTGGACGTCACCCGCGCCTATTCGGTTCTGTTTGTGGCCGTGGATGAACGACTGGTCGTCTATTTCGACGGGCAGCAGGTGGCCGACCTGGAGATTGAATCCGGCAGCGGTTCTACCGGCATTCGGGTGCAGGGTGATGGCCCCGGCGCGACCTGTGAAGCCAGCAATCTATGGGTCTACCGTGTGCCGGTGGTGGAGCCGGGCGTCTGCGAAATCACGGCTGCGGGGGGTGCCGTCAATAAGCGCAGCGGGCCGGGGACCCAATACGTGATTGCGGGGGTGCTGGAGGCTGGTGCGACGATGCCTGCGCAGGCCCAGGGGTCGGACGGTGGAAGTCTGGTCTGGTGGCAGTTGGCGGATGGCACCTGGGTGCGTGAGGATGTGGTCAGCGAACAGGGCGCATGTCATGCGCTGCCTTCCGTTTCGTAAGAGGACCATCCAGGCAATATTGTGGCTGAACTGACGTGGCGGGGGAAGTACGATACCAGCGGGCAGCGAATCCGGCAGATTTGTCCTGGGCAAACGCTGCAAACCGTTGCGACCGTGGGAATGTCCCAGACTGACTGCCCCAACCGCCTGATTGAAGGTGAGGCTCAGGCCATTCTTCCTGCTTTGCTGCCGGATTTCGCAGGGCAGGTCAATCTAATTTATCTGGACCCGCCGTTTGCCAGCGGAAATCGCTTCCGAATGGGGCACGCTTCGGGCCAGCAGGCAGCCCTTGCCTATGACGACTCCTGGGATGACGAGGATCACTATTTGCAGTGGCTGTCCGAAATTCTGATGCTGGCACGGGACCTGCTGCACGAAACCGGCAGCATTTATGTGCATCTGGCGCATCATATCGGGCACTACGCGCGGCTGGTGCTGGACGAAATCTTTGGCCGTGACTGCTTTCAGAATGAGGTCATCTGGTTTTATCGCACCGGTGGAGCCAGCCCACGCCGCTACGCTCGTAAACATGATAATCTCTTCTTTTATTCGCGATCTCCGGAGCGCTGGACATTTCACCCCCATAAAGAACGCTCGTATATGAAGCATCATTATGGCTACCGGAAGAGCCATTTTGAGGTCGATGAGGTCACCGGGCAGCAATACAGCCTTGTTTATCCGCGTGATGTGTGGGAGATTCCAGCAGTGGGGTCAGCCAGTGCCGAACGAGTGGGGTATCCGACCCAGAAACCAGAGGCACTGCTGGATCGGATCATCCGCACATCATCCAATCCAGGAGATCTGGTGCTGGATTGTTTTGCAGGCAGCGGCACGACGGCAGTGATCGCAGAGAAGCTGGAACGCCGTTGGATTGCCGCCGATGCCAGTTCCTTTGCGATCCAGACTACCCAGAAGCGCCTGATGACAGCAGGCGCAGCTTTCTGGGTCCAGGCAGCCAGCTTCCTGCCCAATGCAGACTCAGTTGGGTAAACACTCACCTGCCCTGCGCGAAGTTTATGAAACATCAATCTCTGCAAATGTAAAAAATGCCTTAAGATAAATGCTAGGCTCTCGGTTTGGTGATAGCATTAGCTTCAAGAGTTGTTTGAAGGTGTTGTGTTAGCTGAGGTTGACTTGGATGAATGATGAATCCAGGGCGCTGACCCCGGAGGATTGGGGCTTTTTCGGCCTGCGAGGGCTGCTGCTGGTGACAGGTTCGCTCGCGTACTTCCTGCTGAATAAGGATTCAGGCCGCCCGGACATCGGTGGAAATCTGCTGGTCACGTTTTTTGTGGGTGTGGTCATCACCATCGCCTTTTTGCTGCTCGCCTATTACCCCAAATTCCATAAAGGGGTGCCTTACGTAATCGTCGTAGGTGATCTCGCCTTGATCGGAGTGTATGCTGGTCTGGGCTTTCTGGGTGATCCGATCCTGCGGTTGGTGATCAGTACGGCGTTGATGATGACGGCAGCCATACGGCTGAACGTCGCCTGGAGCGCAGTCCAGGTCATCGCCATTGTGGTCGCGGTCGCGGCGGATCTGGTGATGGTGGAAGGAAGCGAGCAGATTTCGGTCTGGATGCCGCTGTTGGCTCCCCAGTTGACTTTGTTCATCGGGCTGTCGCTGATGGCGGTTAGCCTGAGCTACATCCATGAAAAATCTGGCGAAACCCAAAAGCTGGCAATCGAACGCCTCAGCCGCCGCTCCAAGAGTCTGGTGGACAGCGTGCGCGAGCGCAATCGCGTGATCTCGGATATGGCCGTGACGTTGAGCGCCACCCTGAATCCAGATCGCGTTCTGGAGG
>JAIOHO010000765.1 GCA_019912905.1 Anaerolineae bacterium | reverse complement strand
TCGGCATCTTCATCGGCCTGGTCAAAGGCGGGCTGACCGGCCCGATTGGTGGGGCCATCATCCTGCCATTGCTCAGCCAGACCATGACCGTTCCCCAGGCAGCCGGGATTACCCTGCCCCTGCTCATCGTCGGCGATATGTTCGCCATGCGCTTTTACTGGGGAACCTGGGACCTCAAGCGCCTCAAGCTGCTGCTGCCCTCAGCGATCGTCGGGATTGTCCTGGGCATCAGCCTGCTCGTCAGCCTGCCGGATGATGTGCTCCGCCGCATGCTGGGGCTGATCACCATCGGCATTCTCATCTACAAAGTGACCTCCGATGCGCTGCGCAAGGTGGAATATCTGCCGCGCAACTGGCACGGCTATCTGGCAGGCTTTGGTTCCGGTTTCATGTCCGCCCTGGCGAACCTCGGCGGCCCACCCATCACCGCCTACCTCCTGCTGCAAAAACTGGAGCCGACAACGTTTGTCGGTACGCAGGCTCTTTTTTTTACCATCGTCAATTTGCTCAAGCTGCCCGGCTTCCTGGGTGCCGGAATCATCGACATCCCCACGCTGCTCCGCATCGCCTGGGTCATTCCACTCATTCCCATCGGCGTGTGGATCGGACGGCGCGCCATCGGTTGGGTCAACCGTCTCTGGTTCGAGCGGGCGATGGTCGTGCTGCTGCTGTGGGCCAGCCTGAGCCTGTTATTCAGCAGTTAGGACGCCCCACCCCAGGCGCGGCGCAGCAGGCGAATCCAGTTGCCATGCATGATGGCCGCGACATCCGCATCGGCATACCCGCGCGACAGCAGGATTTCGGCGATCTTCTGCAAATCGACGATCGTGTCCAGGTCAGACGGGGATTGTTCGCGCCCGAACCCGCCATCCAGGTCCGAGCCGATGCCGACGTGCGCGCTGTTCCCTGCCAGTTGGCAGATATGGTCGATATGATTGACGACTCGTTCCAGCGTGACGCTCTCGTTCGTTGTCATACCGCGCACCCAACCCGGCAGCAGCATCCAGGCATCAAACGCCGCGCCAATCACCCCATCCCGCGCGATAATCGCCCGAATCTGCTCATCGCTGTACTGGCGCTGATGCGGCACCAGTGCCCGGCAGTTGTTGTGGCTGGCAATCACCGGGCCGTCATAGCGGTCCAGCGCCTGCCAGAAGGCCGCATCGCTGAGATGGGTCAGGTCCAGAATGACGCCGACGCGCGCCATCTCGTCCAGCAGACGAAAACCGGTGTCGGTCAGTCCCTCTTCGACACTGGTTCCACCTGCATAGCGTCCCATCCCATAATGCGCCGGGCCGATGAGCCGCACGCCCGCCGCATGCCAGTCAGCCAGGTCGTCCGGGTGCAGGATCGGGTCCGCGCTTTCCATGCTGATGACGAACCCCAGCGGCGGCGGTTCACCGCTAGCACCTTCCGTCTCCCAGACCTGCCACGCATCCACATGGGCATCCAGGGCGTCCAGGCTGGTGAGTATACGAATAGGACCCTGGCTCTCCAGCGCCCGGTAATACGCCAGTTGGCCGCGCGCCGTGCCAAATGCCTGGGCCGGAGAGAGGAAATCGACGTGAGCCACGGGGTTGCCGGTGGACCGGGACAGCAGCGTCGCGAAACACAGAAATACACGACCCTGGCGCATCTCCGGCAGTGCCACCGTATTCAGCGCACGCGCCTTTTCCGGCATCCCGATTTCGCGCGTGCGAATGGTGTAAACTGAGTGCAGCAGGTTGCGATTCCACTGGAGTGCGTTCCAGGACAGATCGAGGTGGGCATCAACGACGAGCATAATTCCCCCTAATGGCGTGACAGGAAATCAAGTACATGAGTCTGAAAGGCCGCCGGCGCTTCCAGGTGAACCGTATGTCCAGCATCCGGCACCACCACCAGCCGGGCATCCGGCAGCAAATTATCCATCTGCCGGGCGATGCCGACAAATTTTGTGTCCAGCGCACCAGCCAGGAGCAAGATCGGCTTATGAAGCTGTGGCAGGATAGGCCACAAAGAAGGCTGCGCCCCTGTACCCATTCCGCGCAGGCTGTTCGCCAGACCGAGCGGGCGATTCCGCAGCCGCTGTGCCCGAAGGTCCACACGTACAGTGGCACCCAGGCGCTTCTGAGTTGTAAATAACGGGATATTCTCCCAGTAATCGACGAAACGCTCGATTCCCTCTTGCTCGATGCGATCGGCCAGGGCGTCGTCCTGCTGAATCCGTTCGCGGCGGGCGGCTTCATCCGTCAGCCCGGGCGATCCACTTTCCATAATCAGCGACCGGCATTTCTGCGGAAACTGGACCGCCAGATACAGCGCCAGCCGTGCCCCCATTGAGTAACCCAGAAGATGCGCCGGCGGTTCGGCCACATGGTCGATCAGTTCAGCCAGGTCAGCCGCGGCAGCGCTCATCGCATAGCGCGGTGGGTCTTCAGGCGCATCCGTCTGCCCATGACCAAGCAGATCGACTGTCAGCACCCGATATTGAGACGCAAGCGCCTCGGCGTGTACCTGCCAGTTTGCCGCCGAGCCAGTGAAGCCGTGCAGCAGCACCAGGGGCGGACCGCTCCCCGCCAGCTCGTAGTGATACTGCACGCCCCGGATCACCGCAAAGGGCATCAGACTTCCCCCGCTAGCAGGGCTTTTACCGCTGCGCGCTGAATCTTGCCTGAGGCTGTCTGTGGCAGCGCTTTAACGAATCGAAAGGTTCGAGGCAGTTTGTAACCGGCCAGGTGGGACCGGCCAAAAGCCAGCAGTTCGTCCTCCGTCAGCGTCACACCCACTTCGAGCACCACTGCCGCCGCGACGCGCTGCCCCCAATCGGCATCCCTGAGGCCAACCACGCATACATCCGCGACTGAAGGGTGCTGTCGCAGCACCTGCTCCACTTCTGCTGGATAGACGTTCTCGCCCCCGGTGATGATCAGGTCGCTGCGACGCTGCACCACCCATAAATCGCTGTCTTCATCCAGGTAGCCAATATCGCCGGTATGCAGTTCACCATTTTGGAGTGTTCGAGCAGTGGCGTCGGGATCGTTGTAGTAACCCTGCATGACGGTCGGCCCGCTGACCACGATCTCGCCATATTCCCCCGGTTCGGCAGGTTCGCCATCTTTATTGACTATGCGAATATTGGTGAATAAGAGCGGTTCGCCGACGCTGCCCGGCTTGCGTGCGACATCATCGGGGCGCATCGTCGCCACCTGAGACGCCGCTTCGGTCAGCCCATAGGTCGTCGCCACCGGCAGATTCATTGCCCGGCAGCGTGCCAGGAGTTCCGGGGTGGCCGCCGCCCCACCCAGCAGAATCAACCGCAGCGACTCCGGCCAATCCGTGCGCGTTTCCAGCAGCCGGTGCAGCATGGTCGGCACCAGTGAAATCAGCGTGATCGGTTGGGTATCGAGCACCTGATTCACCTCATCCAGATCAAAGCGTGGGAGTAAATCGACCGTGATGCCGTACAGTACCGCCCGCATGATGATGCTCAACCCGCCGACATGATACAGCGGCAGCACACACAGCCAGCGGTCCTCCGGTTGATGCCCCAGGTGATAGGCCGAGGCCATCGCGCTGGTGTAGAAATTCCCTGCCGTCAGCACCGCGCCTTTTGGCCTGCCGCTGGTCCCCGAAGTAAAGATGATCGCCAGCGGAGCAGCCAGGTCAACCTCGTATCTCGCCTCAACAGGCGCGCGTTCACTGGTAAATAAGTTCGAATACGCGATCATACGGGTGCCAGGTGCATTGATTTCCTTGGCCAGACTGCCGAAGGATAATTCATCAACCAGCAGCAGATCGCATGTTACCTGGACAAGCTGGTATCGAAGCTCTTCAGCGGTCAGGCGAGTGTTCACAGGCACAAGGACCGCGCCTATGCGAATCAGGGCAAACAGGATCAGCACGGTTTCGATGGTCGAGCCGCCTAGAATCGCGATGTGCATCCCGCGCTGAATCAGAAAATCTGACCCTTGCATGGCCTCAGCCAGGGCCTGAGCCTCAACATCCATCTCCCGGTACGTCAGGAGACGCTCATCCGTTATCAGGGCGATTTTCTGAGGGCTTGTCTGCGC
>JAIOHO010000764.1 GCA_019912905.1 Anaerolineae bacterium | reverse complement strand
CCACATAGTAATCCCCCGGCTGCAAGTTGACGAACTGATAGAAGCCGGTGCCGTTGGTGGTCGTCGGCGCGCCGACCTGGGTGTCCGTGCTGTCGTACAGCGTGACCGTCACATTGGCGACACCGGGTTCACCGCTGTCCTGCACGCCATCCGCGTCCAGATCGTGCCAGACGAAATCGCCGATGCTGGCGAGCGGGAACAACCCGGCATCCAGAGTCAGATCGTTGTCGCCGGAGTCAAGCGTGGTTGTGGCGGTTTGCCCGCTGCTGAAATCGGCATCACTGTCCACTGCGTCGCTGCCACCCTGATCTTGCAGGGTGAACTCCCAGCCCACCGTGGGCAGTACGAACTCGACATAGTAGGTGCCTGGAGCCAGATTGGTGAAATTGTAGGAGCCATTGGAGTCCGTGGTGGTCGTCGCGATGAAGTTGTCGCCGCTGTCGTACAGGTTGACCACGACTCCGACGATACCATATTCGGTGGCTCCGCCGTCCTGAATGCCATCGCGGTCGAAGTCCCGCCAGACGAAATTGCCCAGGCTGGCCGGGCGATACAAACCGGCATCCCAATCGCGGTCATCTTCGCCTGGGGACAGGTTGATCGTGCCTGTGTTGCCGTTGGCCGGGGCTGCGTCGCTGTCCACGGCGTCATTGCCGCCCTGATTGATTTGAGTGATAGCGTAGCCATTGGGTGCCACAAAGTGCAGATAGTAGCTGCCCGGATAGACATCGGTGAACAGGTACAGGCCGCTGGCGTCGGTGACATCCGTCGCAATCAGGGTGTTGCTCAGATTGTACAACTGTACGGTGACGCCCTGAATCAGCGGTTCGCCGCCATCCTGGATGCCATCCCCGTTGATGTCCTCCCAGACGTAATCGCCGAGGGTCGCCAACTGCACCAGGCCCGCGTCCCAGGTCATATCGTCTTCGTTGGAGGTTAGCTGCGTGGTCGAGGTCTGATTGGTGGCGATGGCCGGGTCGCTGTCCACGGCATCATTACCGCCCTGGTTGGGCAGCGTGACGTCATAGTTGGCGGGCGGCGTAAACACCAGGTAGTAACTGCCCGGAATCAGGTTGTCGAACAGGTACAGGCCGCTGGCGTCGGTGATGTCCGTGCCCTGCGACACGCCGGCTCCATTGAACAATTCGACGGTGATATTCGCAAAAGCCGGTTCGCCGCTGTCCTGAATGCCATCAAAGTCCGCGTCGGCCCACACATAGTCGCCGATGCTGGCGCGCCGGAACATCCCGGCATCCCAGGAATTGTCGGTTTCGCCCACACTCAGCGTCGTCGTCACGGTCTGGCCGGTGGTGATGTTGGCATCACTATCGGTCGCATCATTCCCGCTGTTGTCCTGCGGGCTGAATTCATAGTCGGTCGGCGGCGTGAAGACCAGATAGTAATCGCCCGGCAGCAGGTTGGTAAAGCTGTAGCTGCCGGTCGAATCCGTCGTGGTCGTCCCCTGCGAGACGCCCGCCCCGTTAAACAACTCGACGGTGACGTTGGGAATGCCCGATTCGCCCCCATCCTGGGTGCCGTCGGCGTCCAGGTCTTCCCAGACACGATCGCCGATACGGGCGGGGGGAATGATGCCCGCGTCCCAGGTCGGGTCATTTTCACCAGCGGTCAGGGTCGTGACGATGGTTTGCCCGCTGACGAGGTCGGCGTCGCTGTCGGTGGCGGCATCGCCGCTGTTATTCTGCCGGGTAAAGATGTAGTTGGCGGGCAGCACAAACTCGACGTAATAGTCGCCGGGTTCGAGGTCGGTGAAGCTGTAGATGCCATCCACATCCGTCACGGTGGTTCCCTGGAGCACTCCAGCACCACTGTAGAGGTTCACGGTGACATTTTCGATGCCGTTTTCTCCGGCATCCTGAGCGCCGTCGCCATCGCTGTCAATCCAGACCAGATCGCCGATGCTGGCGGGCGGCACCACCCCGGCATCCCAGGTGCGGTCATCATCCCCTGCGTTGAGCGGGATGGTCGTCGTGCGACCGGTGATGACGTCGGCATCGCTGTCTGCCGTGTCGCTGCCCTGATCCTGATCGGTGAACGAGTACAGGGGCGGCAGCACAAATTCCACCACATAGCTGTTTCCAGTTACGCTGACATCAATATCGACGAAGTTGTACAGGCCGCTGCCGTCGGTCGTGGTGGTGTCAATCGGGTTGAGCAGGTCGCTGGTGGCATACAGGTTGACGGTGATGCCCGGCAGACCGGGTTCACCCCCATCCTGGACCCCATTGCCGTCGCTGTCGATCCACACGAAATCACCCAAGCGCGCCAGCGCCGGGTTGAAGCCGTAGTAGTGGCTGGGGTCGGTAGCGCTGACCGGCGGCACGGGCAGGCTGGTATCCGGGTCGATGAGGGGGGCACCGCTGCCATCTACCGGTGTGCCTTCCACCGTACCGATATTGGCGTACTGTCCGGCAGCGGCGATCCCGGCGGGAGCCGTGCAGGTAAAAGTGTTGCCGGGAGGTACGGTTTCCAGCACCGGGATAGGGTCGGCCTCCGCACAGGTAATTGGCCCAAGCTGGTCATCGGTCAGGGTGACGTTCGCCAGCCGGGTATTGCCGGTGTTGGTGATCACATAGGTCCAGGTGACGGGATCGCCGACTGGAACCAGCGGGCCGGTAGGCAGGTCCGCATCCACAGTGTTAGTCGCTTTTTCGAGGTCGATGCGCGGCGCGATGTCGAGGGTTTCGATCTCGATGCCGACTTTGTTCGGCTCGGCAGGCCGCAGCGGAATACCGGTGTTGGCATTCGTCGATGTAAACGCGAACGAATTCCAGGCAATCGAGCCTTCGGCTGCGTCGGGCGGAGCCTGCATGTTCCAGGTGAATTCGAAGGTTTCGCCAGGATCCAGAATACCGGCAAAATCGAAGCGCAGGGACTGCACAGTCGTGATGGCTGATGGCGGCAGAGGCGACCAGTTCGGAGCCGTGCAACCCGCCGGGCCAGAGGAGACAATATCCGGACGGCAGGGGTTGCTGCTGGTGCTGTAGTACACAGTCACTCCGGGCGGCGCGGCGACCAGGCCGGTCAGCACGGGCCGCCAGGCGCTCAGGCGTGGGCTGGTATCGCGCACACCTGTGTCTCCGACGAATGGCAGAATATCGACGACTTTAACATTGTTAATCGGGATATTGCCCTGGTTGATGATGCGCAGGCGGTAGGTGATGTCGCCGTTGGTCAGCGTGCGCCCTGAATTCGGATAGACGGAATAGGCGCTGTCCAGTTCGCCCAGAACGGCTTTGACCGAATCCAGACCCACCAGTTCATCAATCAGGATGGTGGTGCCAGAACCGGCGATCAGATTACCATCGTCGCCATTGCCATCCAGGTCGTTCGTGTCAGGGTCACCGGACAGCAGCGGGACGTCGTCTGATGTGACATAGTATATATTCTCCAGGTTGCCCTGGGATGCTCCGGCTGCGATGCCCGCATTGAAAGTGATATTTCCGCTGTGGCCCTGAGGGAACGTGCCGTTGAAGGTCCAGCGCAGCAGCGTTTGTCCAGTGAAATTGTAATTCGGGATCTCCTCAAAAGTGGGCGCAGCGACACCAGAGTCGCCCGGGTCCCAGGCCCAGACAGGCATGTAGAGCAAACCTGCGGGCAGCAAATCCATGACAATCGGGTTAATGAGCACGCTGGGGGAGTTGGAGGCCGCTCCGACCCGCAGTTGATATGTCACGATCTGCGTGGGGATGTACGGTCCACTGGTGAGGGTCGATTTATCGACGGAAGGCACGGCGCGCGGTTCGCGCACCGGATCAATCGTGCTGTCGCCGCGCGAATTCGGTATTCCCTGATAGCTCCAATCCATGGTCGCATCGTTGGACATGGAGTCATTGTCGTTGACCGGCGCACCCGTGTTGTCGGGGTCGATCACCGTGCCGTTGATGCGGGGCAAACTGTTGGCGCTGAATGCGATCGGGACGGTGCCATACTGCCAACGGATATTGGTGATATATTCGCCGGAGGCCAGCGCTGGGATCGAGAAGGTGGCATTGCTGCTGGCTGGGGACGAACCCAAAGGCACGAAACCGCCCGATAGATTGGTCTGGTAGCTGACAGTAACGGTCACTCCGCCGCTGTTGTAGTAGGTGCCGGACGTGACCTCGGTTACCTCAAACTGATCCGGGATGTTGTCGATGATGGTTACATTGTCGAGCGGGACACCGGTGTCGTTGTTCACGAACAGTACGTAATAACCCACCTGCTGGCCGATCAGGAAGCGCCATTGCGAGGAGATCCCTCCCACGCTGCCCTTGTCAAAATTGGGGACTGGCAGCACGACGATGTTGATCGAAGCGCCCGCCGGGCCAGCGCCGCCGCTGCCCGGACCGCCGGGGCTGTCCAGAAAATCGTAGGTGAGGTCGGCAGTGTTGGTGACGGTATCGCCGACATTGACCGGATTACCATCGTTGGCGGGGTCGATAATCGTACCGCTGATGGCCGGGTTCAGCGTTCCCCCAGGGTTAATGGTGTTGAGCACCCATTGAACGCTGGTGATGTATTCTCCTGCTCCCAGGCCCAGGCTGGACACGGTGTAGGGCGCGTTCCAGATCACGTAGCCGCCGCTCAGATTCGTCTGGTAGCGGACCTCATTTGCGCCGCCTGTCGTCACGCTGGTGACATCAAACTCAGGCGGGACCGTATCGGTGATGGTGAAGTTCTGAAGCGGGATGTTGCCGGTATTTTCCGCTTCCAGGCCGAACGACAGGGTCGCCCCGACGACCCAATCTGTGCGGGCCACGTTCTTGGCAATCGTGCCGTTGGGCAGCGGCTGGAACCGCTGAAGCGGGTTGGTCACGCTGTCCGTGTCAGTCCAGGTGGGTTCGCCCACCGGGTCACCGGTGCCGTCCACGCTGTTGGTCACCGACTGGCTTTCGGTGAACGTCGATTCGGGGAACTGAACGGTGACCTGACGCGAGGTGCAGCCGCTGCTGGCCGCCAGATCGCCCAGGTCCCAGGCCACGGTCTGGGGCGGACCGGGGTCATACACCCCACCACCAGATGCACTCACAAAGACGGAACCAGGGGGCAGCGTATCGACCATCTGCGCATTGAGCAGATTCACGGTGCTGCCGCTGCTGCAAATCTGGACGGTGTAGCTGACATCCGTCTGCGGCGCGTTGGTGTCCAGATAGACCGTGCTGGCATTCAGCTTGTTCACCGTCCAGTTGGACGACCCCATATTGGTCACCGTATAGGTGTTCGTGGAGGTCGGACCGTTGTCCAGGGTGCTGACCACGACATTGTCGATCGGGAAATTATTCGGGACGGTCCCATCGTTGCGCACCCGCACCCGAACGCGCACAAAGCCGGTCGAACCTGCTGAGAGCACGTCGGCCAGGCTGCTGCGCAGGTTCCACAAAATCGAATTGTTATTCTCGGAATAAACGCCCTGATCAAAATGGATGGAACCGGTCGCGCCAACAAACTCGAAGGCATCCGGCAGGAAGTCGAAAAGCTGGACGCCGCGACATGAGGACGTAATGCTGGAGCATTCGTAATCGATCTTGAAATCCAGAATATCGCCCGGCGAAACGGTGGTAATGCCGAGCGGGTCCGTATCTTTGGTCACGAGGACCTGCGCGTTTTCATCCAGCGTCAGCCGCCCAAAGACGCAGGCGGTGTTGGTCGCATCTTCCTCGCTGATGAACGTCGTGCTGATCTGCGTGTCAGCGTAGGCGCAGGAACCTGCCGTACCGGGGATCATCCCCAGAATTTCGAATTCGTAGTCGTTTCCCCCGGCTGTAAACTGCGTACTGGTGCGGTTCAGGGTAATCCGGTCCGCACAGGGCTGGGTGTCGCCGTAAGGGCAGGTATTCAGGAAGTTGGCTGTTTCATCCAGCAGAAGGGCGGCGGTAAAGACATCGCTGTAAACCGGGTCGCCGAAAGCGATATTCAGGTCGAGATCGACCGATTCCAGCGTGCTGCTGGCAATGACATTGCGATTGTAATGGGTGATTTCGCCCAGCAGAAATGGCGTGCCGCTGCTGAACGTTGCAGGTGAGGCTGTGCCTTCAAAACCCAGGCCGCTCTGGATAGTCGGGTCGGTCGGGCAGTCTGCGCCGTTGGCATCATCGTCTCCATAGCGAATTTGCTGTTCCGCGCCGACGGTCTGAAAGTTCTGACAGGTCACCGGCCCACTGCTGCCGACCGGATTCGCCCAGGACGGTGCCACGCTGTTCAACGTCAGCGCACCGACCGCGACCGCAAAGATCATCAAAAACAGCAGCGCCATGGCGACCAGTGCCGCCTGCCGCCGATTGCCATTCGCAAGCCAAACTACCTTCATATAAGACCTCGCATTTGCAGGCAAAAAGCCGCCCCAGGAGTGTGAACCCCGGGACGGCTTGAATCTGACGCTTGTAAACTAGAAAGGTCCGACGATGCCAAATTCGACATCTTGCAGCGCCTCACCGGGATGCAGTGAAATCGTCGTGAGAAAGTCGAGATTGCCGTCAGGCTCAAAGGTGGCGAACATTTGCGCGGGCAGACTGGCCGTATCGACCATGATGCTGTACAGGCCGGGCGGCAAATCCTCGAAGGCATAATGTCCATCCATCGGGAGCCTAGCCGTGCGCATCACCTCGCCTCTGGCATCGAGCAGATGCACCGCAGCCCCGGCCAGACCGCTCTCGTCGGCATCATGCTGGCCGAAATCATGAGTCTCTAACCAGACCAGGCCGCTGATTGACCCCATCTGTGTGGGCTGGTAACCGAAATTGCCGACCCATTCCGCGCGGTCTGCTGGTGCGATAGTGATGTCTGCTGCGCCGTCGAGCGCACCTTCCGGGTCCGCGGTCAGGAGCAAATTGTTTTCAAACCCCTCCGGCAGAGTCACCGTAATCCGGTAGCTTCCGGGCACCACGTCAAAGGCATACAGGCCGTCGGCAGCCGTCTTCAGCGTCACCGGATCGCCATCGGCCATCAGGGATACCATCACATTCGCCAGCCCAGGTTCATTCGCGTCGTGTACGCCGTTGCCATCGACATCTGACCAGATCATGCCGCTGATGCTGCCCACAGGTTTACAGAGGGTCCCCATGCGTGTCGTCAGGCCGTCACTGAAAAAGACCGGGTCGCCGAAACCGGCTGCAATCTGGACCTGCCCGCCTTCCCCCAGCCTGAAGGTATCGGTCGTCGTGTTATCCAGCGTATACACCTGGGGTTCGGGCATCGGCCCGCCGTTATTGTGGATCGTGAACCACACACCGGTTTCGGGCACGCACATCCCTGAGATCGTAAGCTGCGGCGGCCTCTGACACGCTACGGCCAGACTGCCCGCTGCGCCCGCGTCGATGGACACCGCGCCGAATCCGGCGGTAACGGTCAGGCTCTGCCGCCAGGGTAACTGATATTCCCCGGAGGTGCCGTCGCTGAGCGTGTAGTGCTCGACGCTTTGCATATCACCGCCGTAATTGATGAGGGTGAAGGTCGTCCCTGCGGCAGTGCATTCGTAGGTCAGATCCAGGTAGGGGGCAGGGCGCTGTTCGCGTGGGCCGTCCTCTTTCGGAATCTCGG